>DATEMI010000041.1:0-12015 GCA_035275665.1 Terriglobales bacterium
GGCGTAATCTTTTGGCGGAGCAGGCGAAGGCTTATACCAGAATGCGTGCAACACCGGACTGGCCGCCAGCTTCTTCGGCATAAAGCTGATTTCGACAAACGGCTTTATTCCGTGCGCCAGCAGCCCGTCGTAGATTTGGTCAACATAAGAGAAGTTGTAGATCGGATTGCCCTGCGCATCCTCGTCATAGACGCCGTTTTCATCCTGGAAGATCGCGTGAAAGCGAACGTACTCAAATCCGGTGATTCCCCGCACCCAGTCGAGATCGCGTCGGTAACTGTCGCGCAGCGTGAGATTGGCGCGACCAGAACCGAACATCTCTTCCCAGAAGTGAGGAAACGGAGTAGAAGGAGCGGAGAGGTCTACACGTACGGCTTCATTCGACGGACTTGCCGTGGTTCGTTGACTTACTGCAGGCTGAACAAGGAGAAATACGACGGCCGAAACAAGCGATAGAGCCGAACGTTTCATCGTGCAATCCAGAATGGCAAGTATGTTCACGAGAGATAGAATCTTGGTAAATCGATTAACTAGCCAGTAATCTTTACATCGTTTACAGCCGGCTGTCAATTTGGCACATAACACCCGGCACGGCTCCGCTCGGATTGGCGAACGGAAATTGCGATCCCAAACAACGTCTCTGCCAGTTCACCGGACGCCGGCCAGCTTATCCAGCATGGTTTTTATTTCCGGATTTTGCATGAAATTCTTCCACACGAGTCCGGTGCGATAGTTCTCGATCATCACCACGATCGGCCCTTGATCCAGTCCCATAAAAATCGGCGATACCCAATGCTGGTCGTCGTTAAAAGCATCGCGGAAACCATATTCGCCCCACAGTTCCGCGCCACGATCTCGGTAAAAGTGCTTCAGTGCTGCCATAGAGGCGTCCGGCATGTACGGAAACGAAGCCAACGCTCCGGTTGGTGTGATCGTGCCATTGTCGTCGCGATCTTTGGGCTGATGCGCATGATAGCCGAACGGATCGTCGCTTGCCGTCAGTCCCCATGTATCGGGACCGTAGCCAGCGTGCTTGCCCGGATCCGCAATGCAGTATTCGCGATTGATCCGAGCAAGATTGCGATTGTTTTCAAAATAATTGGTATAGCGATCGGTCAGCGCGTGCGGATCGAAGCCCAGGAAAGAGTAATGCGTAAAGAAGAGCGGGCCACCCACTCCTACGCCAACATCGAGCTTAATACCGTAATAGGTGTTGCCGTTGAGATATCGATTACCCTGCGTGGTTCCCGACCATCCGCTGCGGTAATGCATGGCAGCGTCCGACTGTCAGGCCCACCCGGTGTAGTAGAGCTGCGGAGGAACGGCATGTGTAGGCGAAGCAATCGCCAACAGATAGGTGATCATTACCTCGTTCCAACCTGTGAGGCGATGATGAATGTGCCATGTGTAATCCGGAGACCAATGCCAGTACAGCGCGTCACTGTCGGAATTGATGCGATACCAGTCCCATTCCACGCCCTGCCATAGCGCAGTAATGCGTTTTACTAAATCAGGCTGGTCTTTGAAGTACTGACGCGCGGCAAGCAGCCCTTCCATCAGGAAGGAGGTTTCCACCAGGTCGCCGCCGTCGTCGTACATTCCGAAAAGCGGAATGCTCTGCGCGGTGTATCCGTTCAGGAAGTGGGCCCACGCGCCGTGATAACGCGGAGACTTCTCCAGGAACGAGACGATCTTATTGAGCCGCTCCACTCCTTGTTCGCGGGTAATGAATTCGCGGTCCACGCCGACCAGCAGAGACATGATGCCGAAGCCGCTGGCTCCGAGGGCAACGATGCGATCGTCGCCGGGAACATTCTCCAGCGCCATTCCCGCATTGGGATGAGCGCCGTCCCAGTAATAGCGGAAGGAAGCCTCTTCCACCATCGACAAGAGCTCATCGTCGCTGAAGACGCGTGTCGATGCGGAAACTGCTTCCGACGGCTGCGATGCGCGATAATCGCGATCGACCGCCGCTACTTTGTAGTACGCCTTCTGATCCGAGCGCCCGAGAAAGTCCGCGTATCGGTTGATGCCTGGGACCTGAACGCCGATCGGTTTGTACTCCTTACCATCATCGGAACGCGAGATGAGGTAATACTGGAGGCTGTCGCTGGATACCGCATCCCAGGAAACATCTATGTGTCGGTCGTATCCCCTGGCGCGAACGTTTGTCGGCGCGGATATCGCTACTTCGCTGGCGGCGGCAAAGTCGATCTTGATGTCATCGATGATCAGCGAGTGCGGTGCCGCGTCTGTTGCGTTCTGGATAAACGTCAAACTCTCCAAACGGCTCGCGTCGAATCCGCGCAGCGCCTCGACTTTGAACTGAGCCAGCGGAATGCGCACCTCTATCCACTTCGCCTGCGGAATGCCTTCGATGAAGTCTCCCATCTTCACCGGAACGGAAAAACCGTGGGATGCATCCGTAATTTGAATCAGAGGCAGGTCCGACGCGCGTATGGGCTGCTCCGCATGGCACCAGAACATTAGCGTATCGCCGAGATACTGCGGAGCAAGGTTTCGAACACCAGGCCTCTGAATCTGCGCAGACCATCCTCCATTCGGATTCGACTGCCATTGCAGGCGCAACGCGTTCGGCGGCGTGTGAAAGATCTTCGTCTCCACCGGCAAGCGTTCGTTTACGGCAGCAATAGTGCTCGTGTTCTCCGCCTGAGCACGCGCATAGAAGTATTGATCCGGCGTCAGGCTGTTATCGAACAGAATGTGAGAGTAGTAGTCAGTCGGCGTATGGATCGGAGAAGTCTGTGCATGCAAGTACGAACATGTTGTGGTGACAACGGCGAGAAGAGCGAACTTCATCAGTCCGGCGCGCATGACCGCCTTTCGAATACGAAGAACAAATGTAGAGAGAGCGTGCTCGACAGCCGCGCCTACCGAACACTGCGACAACGTAAGAATTGAGCGAGTGCCGCGTTTTGTGCGGCACTCTTCCAAGCGAGGCCTTTGCGCTTGCAATCAACTTTGCAGTGCGAGCCTCAGAAATTGAACCGAGCCCCTAGAGTCACCACTCTGCCTGCCAACGCCTGCTGATCCTGGCCGAAGTTCGAATTCGCAATGTTGGTGGAGAGTCTGTTCGGGTCAAAGTTCAGATTATTGAAAACGTTGTAAGCATCGACACGGAACTCAAATTTAGCGTTCTCTCCGAGTATCGGCATCACGGGCAAACCGAACGCCTTTACCAAGGTCATGTCCAATTCCCTGTAGTTTGGACCGATGAGGAAGCCGCGATGGAGTCCTGTCTGCGGCAGTGCGGCTCCGAAGTTTTTGCCGTTGTAGGCCGTGTACGTCGGGTTTGAGAAATACGCCTTGCCGCCGTTGGGGTAATTCGATCCGGTCTTGAATTGATCGTTGCTGGTACTTGTCCCTGCTCCGCCAAGATAGGCTGCCGGATACAGACTGCCATAGCCGCAGGTTCCGCAATACAGGCTGCCACCGACGACGCTAACCATTGGAGACCAGGGGAATCCAGTGTGGTAATTGAAGATGCCGCTGATTGACCAGCCGCCGGCGATCTTCTCCAGTGCGTTATTGCCATGGAAGATCCTGGGCTGCCAGAGAGCATAGATTTTGTACGCCCGATTCACGTCGTATTCTGAACGTCCGTAGTCAAGACTTGGATTGTAAGGATACGGATTTTCAAAGTAAGGCCCTGAGGCCGTGTCCATGCTCTTGGCCCAGGTAAATTGAAAGTCAGCCGAAAATTGCCGTGAGAACTGATGACGAAGCTCGGCAAGCATGGCGTTGTAATTGCCGTAGCCATTCATGTTCCAGTAATCCCCGCCGCCGATCTGCGGATTCAGAGGGAAGCCGAAGGCCGCGGGAGCAGCGTTCGGGTTCTGGTGGAACACGAGGTTACGCGACAAGCTGCCCTGATATCCCAACGACACAACGTTGCTGTCTCCGAGGTCGTATTCCATTTGCAACGAATAATGGTGGACGCGCAGAGTGGGGAAATCGGTCGGGAAGAGAACCACGTTGACTGCCGCTCCGCTGGCCGGCAATCCATTTGAAGCAAACGAGGACACTGTGTTTGGATTAGCAGGAAAATTGTTAAGCGAATGGACATTCGAGGAAACGCCATACACGATGCCCGGATTCGCAGAACTCGGCGTTGCCATAGTGAAGGAAGGACTCACGACCAGACCGGGATTATTGGCAACGTTGGCCGACAACGCTATCTCGAATTGGTTGTAATTCAGGCCATAGCCGCCACGCAGCACTAACTTTCCGTTGGAATTGCTGGGGCTCCACGCAAAGCCGATTTGCGGTCCAAAATTGTTCTTCTGCGCGTTCCACGAGTCTCTCTTTTGCACAGTTAAACCCGTCAAGAAACTCGAGCCGCTGCCGGGAACAGCTACAAACATGTTTCCTTGCTTCGCTGAAAGCGGGCCAAAGTAATTCCAACGCAGTCCCAAATTAAGAGTCAGATTCCGTGTCACCTTGAAATCGTCCTGGCCGAAGAAACCCAAAATGCTCTCGCGATCGTCCTGTCGAGCGAGTGTGGGTACACCGGTGCGCGGATCGAACCTACCGCTTTCCGTATGCGGCGCGTCGTTAAGAAAATCCCAAATGTTGAAGAAGTTGTAGGTGGGCGCGGTGGCGTAAGGCGCCGCGTTTAGATAGTACAGGCGCGTCGCTTCGCCGCCGAACTTGAGGTTGTGGCGTCCTACCACCTTGGTAGCGACATCCTTAAGCGCGTAGGTCCACTGATTCAGAATGCTTCCGACACTCGGGCCGAACTTGTTGACGGTAATGCTGCCGATCTGCTCAATGTTGTCCGTGGGCAGGCCAACCGGGGACTGCGGGTTTGAGGTGACTTCGTTCCAACGCCATCCGGAGGCATTGAGACGAAGTTCGTTTACCAGCGTCGGCGAGAAGGTGCGATCCCATATCCCGGCGAACGCATTGTTGATCTGCGTGTGATGGAAAAGGTTGTAGGCGCGGTCAGGTCCATTGAGAGACGTCTTCGATTGAGGAACCCAATACATGCTGTAGGCGAGGCGGTCCTTGCTGGTGAGATTGGCGTCCAGGCGGCCGCTATACTGCGAGGCGCCGAAGTTGGAAGTGCTCTGGGTAACGTAGTTGGCAATGTCGGCGACGCCGTCAAATCCATTTCCGAGCCCCGGGCTTGTCGCACTCTGCCAATTGGGATCCTGTGTACCCAAAGCCGATGTCAAAGGCGATCCGATGTCGAGACCCTGGCCGGGAATCGTTTTGCAATTGACTCCTTCGGTGAGGCCGGCAGTGGCGCACGTTGCGTTGTTAATCCCAATGCTCTGGACCGATGCACCGGGAAAGTTTAGATATTGTCCGGCAATGCTTCCGGAGCGCGCCAGCTTGTCGAACGCCGGAGTTTCATACCATCCATTGCTGGTGTTAATCTGCTCCGCGGGGCTGCGTGTGGTCTCGTAAGAGAAAAAGGCGAAGATCTTGTTTTTCCAAATCGGGCCGCCGACGCTGCCGCCGAGTTGCGTATAAAAGTTGTTGTCGCGCAGCACCTTATTCCCCTGACCGTTAAAAGGTTGGTAGGCGTTCAAGCCCGGGCGGTGCGCAGTAACAAAGAGACTGCCGTGGTACTTGTCGGTTCCGCTCTTGCTGGTCACTTGGACTTCGGCCCCGCTATAGCGGCCATATTCAGCGTCGTACTTATTCGACAAGACCTTTACATCCTGAACCGATTCCTCGCTTGGGGTGATGATGCTCGTGCCGCCCCAGACTGCACTCGTCGTATCTACTCCGTCGATCGAGTAACTATTGTTCTCGTATTGCTGTCCCACCGCGAGCGCCTGCGGACCATTTTCGGTTTGAAAAATGCCTGTGCTTCCGCCAGTGGCGCCCGGCCCTTGTGTGCCGGGAAGATTGAAGCCGCCACCGTTCCCAGTTTGGGAGCTTTGGCCAAAAACGCCCGGCGTCAACTGAAGGAGTTTGAAGACGTCACGTCCAAATGAAGGCATGTTCTGCACTTGGGTCGTACTAATGGTGCCGCTGATGTTGCCAGTCGCCGTGTCGATCGGCGGGGTGGCGTCGGAGACAGTCACCGTCTCTTCGACTTTTCCGACCTCAAGCTGCACGTCTACCGCATTCGCCTGCTCCGGAATAATCCGAATGCTCTCCAGAATTTTCTTCTTAAAACCAGCGGCATCGACCGTGAGCTGATAACTGGATGGCGGCAAAGCATTGAAGTGGTAAATGCCAGCCGCATCAGTGGTGGACACAATTTTTTGATTGGTGGCTGGATTCAGCAGTGTCGCGGTCGCACCGGGGACAACAGCCCCCTGCGGATCGGTGACGGTTCCATGCAGTGACGCGCGGTACTGCGCCTGAGCCGCGGGGGTTAGAAACAACGAACCGCAAAACAATACGCAAACTGCGGCGAGAGAGATTGTGCGCAAGCGAGACATTCTCTACCTCCAGAATCCGCGTGTTGGAGTTTCACGCGGAATGCAAATTTCGATTCGACAAAAAAAGTTGTGAGTACGTTTGGTGAAACGATTAACCAATAAACCTGTAATTGGTAGCACCGAGGTACAAACGAAGTCAAGACAGGGCGGGACGAAGTGAGAGCGAGATCGTTGCCACCGAGCGATGGAACTCGAAGTCGACCTTTGTCTTCACAACTTTTTTGGTGAAAAATTTCGCTTGACTTTCGCCTGATTTCGTCATAGCACGGGAGTAGGGCAGAAATGGAGCCGATATGAAACGCGTCTTCACTTCATCGGGACGGTGCAGCTGTTCGGAGCACTTGGAGGATTGTCACAAAAAGCGACGTCAGGGGATGAGATTGCCTGAGATTCGATGAGATTAGATGAGATCAATCAGACGGGATATCTCATTCCCGGCGATGGAATATCTGATGAGATCGGACGAGATTTGATGAGATCGAATGAGATCAAGGACTTTGGGTTCCGTGCTGTCGGAACAGGACATGCCGCCTTCGTTGCAAGACCCTTTCCGCCGTGCGTCGGCTGGCATCCAGATGCGAGATAGCGCCTCTACCCAAGCATGCTGCCTTTGGGCGTCGGAGTCCGTGGGGTTAACGCCGAGGTCGGGTGGGGTAACGCCGTGGAAATCTCGGGGTAACGCCGTGGAAATTTCGGGGTTACCCCGTGGAAATCTCGGCGTAACCCCGTGGAAAATTCGGGGTAACCCCACGGTAAAAAGAGCATATTGGGGCGTCAATTCATGCGTGGTAATTCCGCAACAGGAGCTATTTGTTGGAGTTGCAGATGTTCAGTAGCCCGTCGGTGTTGGTAGGAAATCCGGCAGCAGGAGTATAGAGGCTAAAGGTCGTTCATGAGGCAGCAAAAGCATTCGCGCAAGCGCGGTTCCGACAGCGCAACTCAGCCTGTAACCATTCGCAGTCTGGCGAAGTATCTAAAGCTATCTCCGGCGGCGGTTTCGATGGTGTTGAACTCGACGCCGAAGGCAACGCGCTTTCCCGAAAAGACAAAGAAGCGCATTCTCGCCGCGGCCGCTAAATTCAACTACCGGCCGAACTTCGTTGCGCGGTCGCTGCGCAAGCAGCAGACGTTCACCATCGGGGTGCTTGTTCCCGAAGTCAGCGAAGGCTACGCGGCGCTGGTGCTGGCCGGCATCGAAGACTATTTGCTCCAGGCCGGATACTTCTATTTTGTCGTCAGCCACCGGCATAAGACGCATCTGCTTGAACAGTATCCGAGGCTGTTCATGGAGCGGCTGGTCGAGGGCATCATTGCGCTCGACACGGCCGAGCTTCCCTTCGTGCCGAACGTGCCGATGACGGTCGTCTCCGGCCATCGGCGCTTGCCGGGAATCACCAACGTCGTCCTTGATCATCGGCAAGCGGCGATTCTCGCGCTCGAGCACCTGCTCCAGCTTGGGCATCGTCACATTGCGTTCATCAAGGGCCAGCCCTTCAGTTCCGATACGGAAACGCGCTGGGCTTCGATTCGCGAGGCGGCGCGCAAGCTCGGTCTGACGGTCGATCCCGATTTGGTAACGCAGCTTCAGGCCGATACTCCAACTCCGGAGCCAGGTTACGACGTGACCAAATCGCTGCTGGCAAAGCATCGCCATTTCACGGCGATGTTCGCCTTCAACGACATCTCGGCGATCGGCGCGATTCGCGCTCTGCTCGACTCCGGCGTCAAGGTGCCAGGCGAGGTTTCGGTGATCGGCTTCGACGACATCCAAAGCGCCGCTTTCCAAAACCCGCGCCTCACGACGATTCGTCAACCGCTGCGACGCATGGGAGAACTCGCGGCCGAGACGCTGCTGAAACGAATCCGCGGCGCCGAGTTTCCGAAGATCGTCGCTGTAGAACCGGAGCTGATCGTGCGCGAGTCCACAGCGCCTCCTCCCATTTCGGTACTGGAAGAGCTGCATGAGACGAGATCGGCCAAAACGTAACGGAACCGGCGCCAGTAGGCGGTGGGTCGGAGATGGCCGAATGGCCAGCTCCGATTGACGCGATGCTGGATGCTGTGACGTTGATGTAAGCCGTCACGAGAAACGCAGCCGCAAAGACCGCGGCTGCCCCACCGCCTGCCGGCGCCGCTTCTGTCGTTCATGGCGCGATTGGAAGTGATGCCCTTGCAGCCTATAAAATCGTTGAGCTCGAAAACTCCATTTCCCATCAGGTGATTCATGCCGGAGACCCAGGCAGCCACGCAGCAACACGATATCCAATCGGTCCTTCGCGAAGGACGTAAGTTCGATCCGCCCGCGGAATTTGCGCAGCACGCGCGCATCAAGGCATTGGGCGAGTATCAGAAGATGTACAACGCTGCCGCGGCGGATCCGGAAAAGTTCTGGGCCGGAGTCGCTGGCGAGCTGCACTGGTTCCACAAATGGAATAAAGTTCTCGAGTGGGACCTGCCTTGGGCAAAGTGGTTCGTCGGCGGAAAAATCAATCTTTCCTACAACTGCCTTGATCGGCACATGAGCGGTCCGCGCAAGAACAAGGCCGCAATTATCTGGGAAGGCGAGCCGGGCGACGTGCGCACGCTCACCTATCAACAGCTTCTTGGCGAAGTTTCGAAGTGCGCGAATGCACTGAAGCAGCTGGGCATCAAAGCCGGCGATCGCGTCGCCATCTACATGGGCATGACGCCCGAACTCGCGATTGCGTTGCTGGCTTGCGCGCGTATCGGAGCAGTGCATTCGGTCATCTTTGGTGGATTCTCAGCGCACGCCATCGTCGATCGTGTTAACGACGCGCAGTGCGTCGCCGTCATCACGCAGGATACAGGCTGGCGTCGTGGCAACGAGATCAAGTTGAAGGCTACCGTCGATGAGGCTCTCGCGTCGTGTCCTTCGGTCAAGCATGTGCTCGTGTATCGCCGCACCGGATCACAGGTCGACATGAAAGCTGGACGTGATCACTGGTGGCACGAGTTCGTCGATAAGGCTTCGGACTACTGCCCGGCCGAGGCGCTCGACTCGGAAGATCCGCTGTTCATTCTTTACACCTCAGGTACAACGGGAAAGCCCAAGGGCATTGTGCACACCATCGGAGGATATTCGGTCGGCGTGTACTACACGACGAAAATGGTCTTCGATCTTCGTGAGGAAGACACGTACTGGTGCACCGCCGACATCGGTTGGGTGACGGGACACTCATACATCGTCTATGGCCCGCTGCAGAACGGCGCGACAGCCATGATGTACGAAGGGGCGCCGAACTTTCCCGATTTCGACCGCTTCTGGCAGATGATCGATCGTCACAAGGTCAACATCTTCTACACCGCTCCGACCGCGATTCGCGCATTTATCAAGTGGGGAAGCGAATATCCCAAGCGCCACCAACTCGACAGTCTGCGTCTGCTCGGCACCGTCGGCGAGCCGATCAATCCTGAGGCGTGGATGTGGTATCGCGAAGTCATCGGCAAGAATCGCTGCCCGATCGTCGATACCTGGTGGCAGACCGAAACGGGAATGATCATGATTTCGCCACTGCCCGGTGCAGTGCCGACCAAGCCGGGTTCGGCGACACTGCCGCTGCCCGGAGTCTTTCCCGATGTGGTAACGCGCGACGGCAAGTCGGTGCCGAAAGGCTCGGGCGGACTGCTCGTGCTCCGGAAGCCCTGGCCGGCGATGGCGCGGACAATCTTCAACGATCCTGATCGCTTCAAGAAGCAATACTGGTCCGACATTCCCGGCATGTACTTCACCGGCGACGGCGCGCGCAAGGACGAAGACGGCTACTACTGGATGATGGGCCGTGTCGATGACGTGATTAACGTCGCCGGGCATCGGCTTGGCACGATGGAGGTAGAGTCCGCGCTCGTGGCGCATCCCAAAGTCGCCGAAGCTGCTGTGGTCGGACGTCCGGATGATCTGAAAGGTCAGGCGATCGCCGCCTTCGTGACTCTCGAGTCGGGCAACAAGCCTTCACCGCAGTTGAAAGACGAGCTGCGCCAGTGGGTAGCCAAAGAGATCGGAGCGCTGGCGCGTCCTGACGATCTGCGCTTCACCGATGCGCTGCCAAAGACCCGAAGTGGGAAAATCATGCGCCGCCTGCTGCGCGAACTCGCCAGCACAGGAGACGTGAAAGGAGATGTAACCACGCTGGAAGATTTTTCGGTCATTGCGAAGTTACGAGCTGATGAAGAGTGAGAGCTGGACAGGAGCGCAATTAGGGTCGGCAAATATCAAGGAGCACGCATTTACTTGCGGCGTTCACGTCCTCTAATGATCGCTCTTTTACGCCTGTCATCCTGAGGCCCGCTTTTGGCCGAAGGATCTCCCGCGATGCTTCGGTCTTAATTGCTCTACCCCGGCTCTTGCACAACTCCCGCTAATCGCCGAAGAGCCCAATGAGCGGCATTTCAGTTCGACGCGTCCCGGGAGATCCTTCGGCCAAAGGAGGGCCTCAGGATGACAGCTCAACAGATGTTCAATGCATTCAGCTATCGAGGGGAACAACTGGTCTAATTCGGTCCTACCGTCGCAGCGTGCGCTTCCGAAACTTGCGTCACCTCGGTTTCGCCGACTCTCTGTTTCGCGAAGGGATTAAAGTCGGTATGCGTGTCGTACACGTCCACACCTTCCGAACGCTTGAGGAAGTCGACGACCGCATAAGTGAGCGGTGTAGCGACCACTTCGTACAGGACTTTGCCCAAGTATCCCGAGACAATGAGTATCAAAATGGTCCTCACGCTTTGCGTTCCACCGAAGGCAAGAAACATGACAATGGTCGAGTCGACGGCCTGGCCGACCACAGTTGATCCGACAGTGCGCGTCCACAGCCAGCGCCCATCGGTGAGCAGTTTCATTTTGGCAAGCGTGTATGAATTGGCAAACTCGCCACACCAGAACGCCACCAGGCTTGCCGCAACCATGCGCGGCACGAAATTGAAGACCACCTCAAAAGCGTGCTGATTCGGCCAGTCTGGAGCGGGTGGGATGTGAACCGTGATGAGACCCATGAGCGCCATCAGTCCCGAAGCGAAAAAGCCAATCCAGATCGCGCGGCGCGAACCGGAGTATCCATAAACCTCCGTGAAGACGTCGCCGAAGATGTACGTAATTGGAAATAGAAGCTGTGCACCGGAAATGCGAAATGGACCGATGGCGCAGATTTTCGAACCGACGAGATTCGAGATCAGCAGCACGACCACGAAGATGTGCACCAGGATGTCGTAATAACGGAAGTTGTGCAGGTTCTGGTGCTTATGGGTGAGCTTCTGGAAAAGCGATTTAGACATGAGGAGGTGCAGTTATTTTATCTGCTTGGACCGATGCTCTGGACCATCAGTTTGGACCATCAATTCGGACCGACGCGCGCCCTCGCGCGGGTTCTGGTGGATCGGTCACAGTTATTGGAGATCGCCAGTGAACGACAAAACCCGGCCGAGGCGGCCGTCGGTCCATCTGGCGGCGGAATCGGTGATAGACTCCTGTGCCCATCAAGGAGGCGCTCTATGTCCACCTCGCCAGTTCAGTCGATCAACGTGCCGCGCTTATCGAAGCTCGTGGGCTTCGCCATTACCACCAAGCCGGAAGAAGCTAAGA
>DATEMI010000042.1:0-5167 GCA_035275665.1 Terriglobales bacterium
GCGCCGAGTCTCGACTCCTACCGCCGCATCTTTGAAACGGAGTGTGGCAAGGTCGGCCTCACCATTTCCGACGAGGCCTTCGACTCGATCGTCTACAGAGTGGAAATCGAGAAGGGCCTGGAGCTGGCCGCCTATCAGCCCAAATTCATCGTCGATCAGGTCGTCGCAACGTGCCGCTTCATGGAGCGGGCGCCGAAGCTGGAGCCGCGATACGTTGAATACGCGCTCGACAACCTGAGGGTGAAGACCGGCGCCACCAGGCAAACTTCGCAATCGCCACAGCCCCAACAGGTCTGAGACCCAAGTCGGTCCTGGAGTTCGAATTCGACGTGATATAGGCGGATACTACATTCAGGCCGAGCCCGCCCGAAACATTCGTCCGGTCATTGTCCAATGGAGTGGCGCCGGCAGGGCCGCGAGCCGTTAGCGCCGCAGGCAGGCGTGCGCGGATCGCGGTGGCGCAGGGCTTTTGCAGGAAGCCAACCGTCACTGCCTCACCTCAATCCTGCGCCTCCCGATCAACGCTTCCAGCGAACAGCTGACGGCCTGCCGTAACCCGTCTGCTGCCATCGCTGACAGCACGGGGCGCGATTTGCCACGCATCGGCCACGTCGCCGGCTGTTCGCGGTCTTCGACCGCGGGAACGGCGTTGCTCGGAAGCAGATCCCCTCAGGATCCCTCTCACAGGAGTGGTATAGCCAATCCCCATTTCCGGGGGCTATGATTCGCCAAATTCCCCAGGTGCCGTTCAATTGAAAAGACTTCAGAAGGGGTGTGGAGGTATCTGCATTGCGGCAACGGGTCGGAATGAGCATTGCCACGGCCGTCGGGGTGGTGGCATTTCTGACGCCTATCTTTATCTCTCTTCAGATGACCTGGAGCGAGAGCATTGCAAGCGAAAAAGCTCTTGGACTGAGCTATGCGCGCGAAGCGCTGCGGCGTAGTGAAGAGACTGCCCACCAATTCGGAAGCGCCATCCGGCGGCTGAACCAGGATCGTCTTCCCCGTTGCTCTCCCGAAGAGATCGATTTAATGAGGCAGATTGACGTCGGCTCAAGTTATATCCAAATGGTGGGCCGCATTTCGGGCGACGTCCTTGAATGCACGTCGCTGGGCACAACACAACCCATCGCCGTAGGCAAGCCGACTCTGGTGACTGAGAACGGGGTCGACGAGCGAATGGGCATCAACCTCGGATCTCCCCAAACGGACAGACTCGATCTCGTATCACTCGACGGCGTAGCCGTATTGGTGGATACAAGCGGTTTGATTGACGAGCAGACGCAGGGCACGGATGTCGGGTTAGCCATTCTGGTTCCATCGAGCCAGTCGCGGGAGCGACTGGTGCAGTCCGGAGATGTATTCCATCCCTCCTGGTTCAGACCAGTCGCAAGGGGCAGCGCGGTCAGCTTTATCGATGGCGCATATGTGGTTTCGCAAGTGCGCTCGAAGAACATGGACCTTGCCGCGTTGTCGGTGATGCCCGAACACTACGCATATCGACTCGTCGGGCACTTCGCAATGATTTTTGTCCCCATGGGTCTGTTGTGCGGATGCGGATTAAGTTGGGCAGTGATCTATCTATCGCGGCTGCGCTCCTCACCTGCTGCGCTACTACGATCTGCCGCCCGGCACCATGACTTCTTTGTGGAATACCAGCCTATTGTGGAGTTCGCAACCGGTCGATGTATCGGGGCGGAAGCTCTTGTTCGGTGGCAACGCGGAAATGCCGTGATGAGTCCCGCAAGCTTCATCGTGCTGGCGGAAGAGAGCGGGGTCATACGGCAGATCACCGAATGCGTTACGGAGGCGGTGGCCAGGGATTTACCCAGGCTTCTGCAGTTTGATTCGGAGTTCCGGGTCTCGATTAATCTGTCGGCAGCCGACCTCAGAAGGATGGAAACACTCGATCTGCTGAACCGGCTCGTCTTACGAAGTAACGCCTCACCACGCAACATCCTCGTGGAGGCCACAGAGCACAGCTTCCTGCAGATCGAACAGATCCAGAACGTCATACGCGAGATCAGAACTGCTGGTGTCAGTGTGGCCATTGATGACTTCGGCACTGGCTACTCGAGCCTGGCGTGCCTGCAGAATCTCGAAATCGATATTCTGAAGATCGACAAATTGTTCGTTGACGCGATTGGAATTGACGCTCCCGCCAGCAGGGTTGTCTCTCACATCATCGATATGGGCGAGTCACTCCAGCTGGGCCTCGTGGCCGAAGGTGTCGAAACCACGGAGCAGGCAGAATTCCTGCGCGGCCGGGGGGTTGCCTATGCCCAGGGCTGGCTGTATGGCAAGCCGATGAGTATTGATGCTATTTGCCTGCATCTGCGCACGACAGCGCAGGTGCAGGCACTGTCAAGGACGCCATCAAATCGCCGAGGCCCTTCCGCGAGGGAAGAACCATCTAGCGCGCAGGGGCTTAAAGAACAGCCGCGATACGTGGCTGCACCAGTAAGTCCCCGGTGAACAGACTGCCTCAGAGCGAGGCCGGACCAGTGAATTACTCGCATCAGCGAGTAGCTTTCGCCGACGGCGTCTCCCAGCCCGAGTAGCGGTCAACGCACGGTCTGAACCACCACCGCCGAGCCTCAAGTTGTCCAAAATGGCAATCTGAGTGGGATTAGCCGAGCGCCCGAAGACCTCCGTTTCGAACTTGCGCAGGGCATCAGGCACGTTGCCATGCTATGCGACAGCCTCTCATGTGCTAATCGTTTTCGAGATCGCGATCCGATCGCGAGAGTCGAAGGAATCGACGCCGCGGCCTCTTTTGTGGATACGAGCCTAATCTCCGCGTTCTGACGCTGGCGAGCTGAGACGGCAACGTTTCGATGTGACCTTAGCTGTGACATTATCGGGCGCTCAGTTTGATCGCGACGCAATCTCGCTCTATCCCTGGCTTGCCAGTGGCCAGCACCCAACATCAATTTAGCTGGTCCCTTACCCTTGCAAGACGCGGACCGTAATGGGAACGCGATGTGTGCAGCCGCACGCGCTGGTTTCGATGGGTGGTTTTGTTGCGATGCTACTGCAATAATCGCCTACTGCGTTATCCACACGCAAACCATAGGCTCTCCCCTAATATAGGCTCGTTCTTACCCCCACACGCCTCAGGATCACGCAGTTCACAATCTTGCGGGCGATCGCCGAAGCCGGCGAGATTGCGCACTGCGACCTGGCGCGGCAGGCAGTCGGTTCCGAAGAGACCTTTTCTCGAAGACCGGCTACCGCTCGCAGAAGCGGCTGGATCTCCATGCGGGTTGGTGATCGGCAGCGCCGCATTTACCGGCTCAGCGAAAAAGGCGAGGAGGAACTCCGCAAGGCCACTCCGTACTAGGAGCGGGCACAGGACAGAATGCGGAGTGAACTCGGTGATGAAGACTGGCAGAACATGCTCAGGATTGCTGCGCGTGCGGTCGAGTCCGCCATTCGCGCTGAACGAGCGCCGCGGAGGAACTCCTGGCCTTCGGCGCAGACGATCCCGAAGCGACCGGTATCCGCACCAGACGACAAGGGCCCAACAGAAACAGCGGCCTGAAACGGCGCTCTGACGGAGGGTTAGGCCTGCAATCTTGGGCCCATCCGCGTCAATGTCGTAGAAACAACCTGCCGTCCAATCAATTGCGGCTGCGAGCTTGGTTCCGCATTTCTGTAATGCGAGCCACCTGGAAGACCCGCCCACGTGAGCCAGCCTGCAACGCCGCATTGACGTGTCGGCCGATTCCGGCGACCCGAATGCTCCCGGACGGGAACAACATTGCCGCGATTGCGACGAGATGGGTCCAACGGTTGGCGCTTGACCGACTGAAGGACTTCTGCGTGCGCCTGTTGCATGACAGTGGCTGCAACGAGGGGAACAGGACTAGGGCGCGGCCGTGCTTTCGGACCGCACGGGCGCCATGCATGCACGAGGGTGTGCATGCATGGGCTGCGGCGGTTCCGGGGCGGGGCTGTAACCGGCTGGTGAACAGGGCGGGTGCTTGAAAAGGCGCGGGCGCGGGCCGCCGGAGCGGACGCCCGGGAGCGCCCATGGCCTTGCTGGTCCTGTTCTCTCGTCTAATCTCCCGTCTAATAGGTTCTTCTCACCCATTCGGGACAGTGCCTGTGTCCGCATGGCGCAGGATGACGCCGAATTCGACGGCTGCAACCTCTGTTTTTTCCAGGTTCGAGGCAACAGCCGCGTGGTTACCCGCGTCTTCCGTGGATAACGGGTATTCAGGCCACCGGACTGAGCTGGAACAGAAAGCAGAGCGCAACATTGATGCAAGCAGACCACTACTTAATTAACGCGGCCTCTCCAGATTCACCCCTCTCACAAAGAGCAATACAATCATCTACTCCTGCGTTGTCGGCCACAGGTCATACAGGAATCGCGGTCCGAAACTAAGTCGAGGGTTCGTATCGAAGTGGATAATAGATCACAAAAGTAACCTCCTCCTCCTGCTTCTTTTGTGATCGCAGGCTAACTGCGTCGACTCACCAATCGACCCATGATTGCGGTGAGCGACTTATCCTGATGCACTCCACTGCTGACCAAGCACCATTCGCGCCGCAGAGCGCGTGCGCCTGCGGACAGTAGAGGTGTCTGTTGGGTGCAAGAGGTACTTTAGTGAAACGTCCTATCTCCCTCCCTTTCTCCCATTGCGCAGCTTGGTCCTGGCTATTTGCTGCGGACCGCCATTTCAGCCATGTTCTGAGGCCTCGAAACACGCACCTCCGCACCGCCGCAGTCCTGCTCATGTTTGCCGGCGCCCCGCTAGCCGCGCGACCCTACTACGCGGATGACCAATCGTACGATGCCGGTATAACCGTCAGCAGCTTTTCCTGTGAAAGCTCCTCCTTCACGGGCGCCGGTACGGACGCCTGCACGATAACTCTGAGCGATGTTGTCAGGCCTGCGAATGGCCGTGACGTGGAGGTCTCCAGCAGCAATTCCGCAGTGCAGGTACCCTCGTCGGTGCATTTCCCACAGGGAACAAGCAGTGCGACCTTCACAGCCAATGTCGCGGAAGTTTCCGTTGCGCAGAGCGTGACGGTTACGGTGCATACCTTTGACAGCAGCTCCACCTTTACACTGCAACTTAATCCTGTGGCTACCACACCGGTTCTCAGCGCGGTTTCCTGCAGCAGCGGATCGCTGAGTGGAGCAAGCACCGATGCC
>DATEMI010000043.1:0-4739 GCA_035275665.1 Terriglobales bacterium
TCGGCACTGCAATGGCAGCCGTGCTGCACAATGAGAGTGAACTTTCGTCCCGCAAAGTTGGCCGGCGGAATTGCGCGATTGCAAAAATTATTCCGTGCATGTCAGGCAACTAAATTGACGTGCCTACCTGAAGGGTATTGAAGATTGATGACGGACGTCCTCGTTAAACCCGCAAGAAATATCATTGGGTCAATTCGTCTGCCGGGCGATAAAAGTATTTCTCATCGCTACGGAATGTTGGGCGCGCTGGCGAAAGGAACCACACGCCTGCGCAATTTTTCTACCGGAGCCGATTGCGCCAGCACGCTCGCCTGCATGCAAGCGCTCGGCGCACGAGTCGAACGCAACGATGGGGAAATCACAATCTACGGTTGCGGCGGCTCGCTGAAAAAACCAACTGCGGCCCTCGATTGCGGCAACTCAGGATCGACGATGCGTATGCTCTCCGGCATACTCGCAGGCCAGCCGTTTGAGAGCGAGCTGATCGGCGACGCCTCTCTTTCGCGTCGACCCATGCGCCGCATCATAGAGCCGTTGACGAAAATGGGAGCGTCGATTTCGTCGCAGGATGGACACGCGCCGCTGAAGGTGCGCGGAGGTAAGCTGGAGGGAATTTCGTATAAACCTGCGGTGGCGAGCGCTCAAGTGAAGACATCGCTGCTCTTTGCCGGACTCTTTGCCAAAGGAGAGACTACGGTCGAGGAGCCGATTCGAACGCGTGATCATGGCGAGGTCGCGCTGCGCGCCTTTGGAGCGGATCTTGGTCGCGACACAGACAGCGTAAGCATACGAGGAGGGCAGCGGCTCAAGGCGATTGAAGCTGTGATCCCGGGCGACATCTCATCGTCGGCATTTTTCTTGTGTGCGGCAGCGCTGTTTCCTGACAGCAATCTGGTGATCGATTCACTCCTTTTGAATCCAACGCGCGCGGTCCTGCTCGATGTACTCACAGCCCTAGGTGCGCGCGCGCGCATGGTGCAGGTGGAAGAGAGCCATGGCGAGTTACTCGGGACGATCACGATTGAAGCCCGTGCGCTGAAAGGCATCAAGCTGGCCGGAGCGCAATCGGCTGCGCTGATCGACGAGGTCCCGGTCCTCGCGGCAATCGCTCCCTACACCCGCGACGGCATCGAGGTACGCGACGCGCGTGAGCTCCGTGTAAAGGAGTCCGATCGCATTGCCGCTGTCGCCAAGAACCTCCGCGCCATGGGCGCTAAAGTCACTGAGTACGAAGATGGATTAAGCGTGCCTGGCGGCCAGCAACTGCACGGAGCGGAAATCGATTCCGAACACGATCACCGTATCGCGATGGCATTTGCGATAGCTGCGCTGAGAGCCAAGGGCGACACGTTAATCCACGGGGCAGACGCCGCGCAGATTTCGTTTCCAGAGTTCTTTCAGATGCTAGAAGGTATTGCCGAGAGATGATTACCGGGAAATCACTCCTGCGCGCCAGTCCTGCGTCGCAACGTTGGGTGAGGACGCGAGCCGCCTTGGAGTGCATGGCCGTATGTCAGCCTTGAGACGCGATCGCGAATTGCGTCGAACTCACTCGTGTCGGTGATGTAGCTTTCCCGATCCGGGAGCATCTCCAGTTCTGCTTCGGCGCGGCGTACGCGATCTTGTGTCATCGGATGGGTCATGAATGCTCGCGCAATGAAGCTGTGCGGTTCCTTGTCCTCGCCTTCTAGCTTTTCGAAAAAATCGACGAAGGCGGTGGGATCGTAGCCCGCGGCATACTGATATTCGATTCCGAGCAGGTCAGCTTCACGTTCGGCGTCGCGGCTGAATTTCAGAAATGACATCGGCATAGCGACGCTGGCGACCTGGCGAACGGCGTAGCCCACTGGCCCCCCAAAGAAGATCAGCGGCAGGGAAGCGTATTGCGTGATTTCGCTCTTGGTCAGATTTCGCGTAGCGTGCCGCGCGCACACGTGAGCGATCTCGTGGGCCATGACTCCGGCGAGCTCCGCTTCGTCATCGGCGGCGAGAATCGCGCCGGTGTTGATGTAGAAAAACCCTCCGGGTAACGCGAACGCATTTACTTCGTCATCATCGATGACCTTGATAGTGAAAGGAACTTTGCAATCGGAATGGCGGACGAGAATTTGCCCGGTCCGATTCACATACCCATTGACGACGGGATCGGTCAACAAACGCGCACTCTGTTCCACTTCCATCGAGAGCTCACGCCCGAGCGCGACTTCTTTTTCGATAGAAAAGAAATTAATGCCTTCCCCAATCTCGCGCTCGCCAATACGTGAAACATCGAATTTCGCCGGGATCGAAGATGGTCGATGCAGAGCGGAATTCGTTCCGGCCATGCGCTCGGCCGTGGTGTGGAAGCCAACGCGCGGCAAATCGGGAAAATACGCGTAGTTATCCTCGTCGGGCGAGGTGCTCGCGATCGACCAGTTGAATGGGTCAGGTGTGAGCCGGTAGCTCCTCGGCTGAGGAGTGGGGCGTGCACGAGCTGCCGAAACGCTGGAGAGATCGAACAGGCGAGAACTTACCAGCCAAGGATGAACGAAAGCGATCATCGTCCTTGGATCGGCCTGTAATGGATTCCGGCGAACCGACGCACTCCAGAGCAGAAGATCGATGAGCCTCTGAGGGCCAGGAGTCCTGTCAGCAGTTACAGGTTGAATTGAAATCGGATTTTGCCCGGAAGCACAAAGCGAGAAGGCCAGCAGAACGCCAACAGTCAGCCGAAGGACCGCACGAAGGGAAAAAAGAGGAACAAACATGAGCCGCAACTCCGACTGCCGTCTTGCTCATTGTATGCCGGCGTGTAAACTGCCTGCGATTGACCGTTCCCAGGGATTCTGCGAAGTATACGAGCGCGGCGACCGGCCTAACGTTCGTCCCAAGCCGTGGTCAGACGAGCAGCTCTCAACTGCGACAATTTATAATCTTGCATTCAGCGCTTACAACGAGGTCAAAGAGTGCATTTGAGACGCGGGTTTACTCTCGCTGCCCTAGCGAGCATTGTTTTGTTGATGGTCAGCCAGCTCGGATGTGGGGGCGGCAACAGCAGCACCACTCCGACCAGCGGCCTCGAGGAGCGGGCCTTTGTCGCCGTTAATCTCACCAGCACCGGCAGCATATTAATCGTGGATGCCTCCAAAGATCAGCTCTCCGCCTCCAGCATCGCCGTTCCGGGCGTGGGACCCTTTTCCTCTCCTCCGCCGCAGATCATGATTCCCGGTCCGAACAGCACGACTATCGAGTACAACAGCGGCGACAACAACATCAACATTATTGACAACCTCAAGGAGACGCAGGTCACCAAAATCGGCAGTATCGATTGCACTTCGGGTACAGCGTGTCAGATCCAGTTCGCCGGACCGGTCGATAGCCTCGCCGCCAGTTCTGACGGCAAGTTCATTTACGCTGCCTTAGGGACTAATAGTGAGGTGAGCATCGTCGATCTGACTGGAAGCTCGATCCCGGCTCCCAAGAACATTCCTGCCGTGCCAGGAAATTGTCAGAATGTCGATCCGAAGAAGAGCACGTGCCTTCCCGGTGCTCGGCGCATCATCCTCTCTCATAACAATGCCAAGCTGTTGGTTTTCAACGAGAGCCTGACTCAGTTTGAAGTCGTCAACACTTCCGACAGCACCGTGCAGACGGTGACCGGCCTCGATCATCCGATCTACGGCGTCTTCTCGGCAGATGACAGCAAGGCGTACATTCTGAACTGCGGAGCGGAATGCGGCGGAACGCAGGCCAGCGTTGTAACGGTTGACATGAGCTCGCTCGCCGTAAGCCAGCCAGTGAATGTCGATGCGGCAACCATCGGAATTTCCGACACAAACAATCTCTACGTTGCGGGAAGCAATCCGGCGACACCGGGGACAGGAAGCATCACCGTGCTTCCGCTCTCATCCATCACGGCAGGGAAGCAGGTCAAGATCGGCGACGGCTTCCACCAGGTAATTTCACTTTTTCAAGGCAAAGTGATCGTGGGCGCGCGTACTTGCACCACCGGCTGCCTCTCAATCGTCGATCCAAATGCGGGAACGGCAATCATCGATACGGCTGCTGCGGGCCAGCAGCAAAAGGGAGATGTGACCGCGATCGCTCCGATTACTCCTCGCAAGGTCTTCTACGCGGCCGAGGGAGGTGAATTGCGTATCTACGACGCAACGACAGGACAGGAGGAGCTGCTTAATACGGCTCCAATGATTGATGTCGTTGGGAAAGTCACGAGCGTTCTGTATGTCGGCCCTAAGACGTAATATTCAGTTTCGAAGCAATTTAGTCTCAGTGCGCCGGCAGCCGAGAGCTCTTCGCACTTGGGCCACAAGTCGAAGTCAAATACTGCACGTCCTCTGATCAGTTCTCACGCCGGACTAATTGCTTGTAAACATGGGCCAAGCTGTTCAGTGACAGCTCCTCAGCACGCGCGCTTGGATGAACACCCACCTTTTCCAATGCTGCTCTTGCGGAAATCTCGTTGTACACTCCGCGCAAATTGTTGAACAACGTCTTTCGCTTGTGCCCAAAAGCCAGTTTGCAAAAGTTCAAGAAGTCGCCCGTGTTGACATCTAGCCCTTTGCCCTTGGGAGCGACACGTAGCCGCAGCACGCTGGAATGGACCTGAGGAGGAGGAGAAAATGCGCTAGGAGGGAGCGTGAACAGCCTCTCGACCTCGGTGAACAGACGCGCAGTCACAGTGAGCAATCCATAGTCGCGGCTCTCTGGCTCGGCGACGAGGCGATCGGCGACTTCTTTCT
>DATEMI010000044.1:0-3890 GCA_035275665.1 Terriglobales bacterium
CGATGCCGTTTCGTACTCATCTTCAAGAGCGATGCTGAATACCTTGCCAGTACCCGTGTCATGAACAAGGACAGCATCCATTTTGGGAATCTCAGCTTCATGATTCTTTACGAACAACGCGGCGCCGGCACCACCTTGCTCCTCCCCAGTGAAGAGAATGAACGTAATGGTTCGCTTCGGTTTCCACCCGAGCGCGTGCAAAGTACGCGCCGCCTCAAGCACCGCCATCGATCCCGTGCCGTTGTCGAGCGCTCCCTGACCCAAGTCCCAGGAATCGAGATGGCCACCGATGATGACGCGCTCATCCGGATGCTCGCTTCCCTTGATTTCCGCAACAGTAATCGAAACCTTGGCAGGTGCAGGGCTGAATGTGCCCGTCAGATTCACCTTCATCGATACCGATCCGGCTTGGAGTAAGCGATAAATGAGACTGTAATTTTCGTGCGACAGAAAGGCGATTGGAAGCTGCGACGGCTGGTAGCGGCTGAAGCTTCCCATATTGAACAGCGAATCGGTCTTGCCGCTGTCCATCAGCAAAACGGCAGCGCCTTCATTGGCGGCCGTCTGCATCATCTGCTGACGCTCGCGAAAGCGTCCACGTGCACCGGGCTGCGGAATGCCGTGACTAGGAGGAATCACCGCATCGTAAGCATTGTTCGGCGGCTCAGCTTCCGACGGCAGCTCCGTCGGCTTCCGTGTAATCAGAATCGCACCTTTGAGCTTACCTTTATATTTATCAAGCTCCTTAGGATCATCGAGGTTCAGAAAGATAACGTTTCCCGAAACGGTACCGGCCGTGGCTTTGCTCCAACCAAGAGAGCGAATCTCGACCGACTTCTGAATCGGGGCGGTGATTTCGGCGGTGTCCGGTCCACGCGTCCATGAGTGCGGGATTTCGGTGGTCTCGAGATGAGCGTCCACGCCGTAATCTTTAAAGCGCTGCAGCGTCCAGTCGCTGGCGCGGTTCATCTGCGGCGATCCCGTGAGCCGTGCTCCAATCTCGGTCGTCAGATGTTCAAGGTTCTTCATCAGCTCGGAATGAGTTTTCACTTCGTCATCGATCTTCTGATCGGCCTCCTCCATGGCTGAGCGATAGCTGCGTTTATCTTCTTCACTGCGGGTCTGTGCCTGTGAGGCATCGCTCTGAGCACGAGAGCTGCGGATTAGGGTGACCGAAGCAATTGTGAGAATCAGAAAAAAATAGAGAAGTCCTATACGCGAACGGAAAGAGTTCATTCTTGCTCCCGAGGGTGGGATGATCTGGTGTCCAATGAGGACCGACTAGGGTAGCAGAGATGTTGGTCGCGAAGGCATGCATACGACAGCTTGAGACTCGGTCGCTAAGCTACAGTGAACACCCATGTCGAAGATTCTCGTCACCGGCGCGACGGGGTTCATTGGACGCGCCGTAATTCAGCTTGTACGCAAAATAGAAATGGATTGCGTCGCCGTCGACAAAGACGTATCTGCTTCTGCAACGGATGTGGAGAGTGCGCTCGCGCGAGATGCCATTCTCGCCTGTGACTTGACCGATCCGCTGTCAATCGACGATGTCTTTAGCTCGCGTCGTTTCGACACCATCATTCATCTCGCCGCAGTGCTTCCAGGAGCGGCCTCACGGGATCCCATTCGCGCTACCCAGGTGAATGTCGGCGGAAGCGCGGCTCTTCTTGAACGTGCAGCCAGGCACGGCGTCCGGCGATTTATTTTTGGAAGTTCTACAAGCGTGTATGGCGCCGCGGGAACAAATGCTCCCATTTCGGAACAGATTCCGGCGGCTCCGACCGATGTCTATGGCGCCACGAAGCGGACGGTCGAAATCACGGGTGAGCACCTGCAGAGGAACGGCAGCCTTCAATTCGCGGCTCTGCGGATCGCCACGGTGATAGGACCAGGAGCCCGTAATACTTCTTCTCCCTGGCGCTCGGAGATTTTCGAGAAACTCGGCTGCAAGCAGAGCATCATGCTGCCCTACGAACCTGGCGACCCGCTCACAGTCGTGCACGTCAATGATGTCGCCCGCATGCTCGTCACATTAGCTCAGGCAAAATCCATTCAGCACACGATCTACAACACTCCGGCAGAGCTGCTCACCGCCGCTGAGCTGAAACAATGCGTCGCATCTATCACGCCGGATACTCACATCGAGCTCGTCGGGAGAACTCGTCCGCTCGCGCCATTGGCCGATGGCGCCAGGTTCACAAACGAGTTTGGCTTCGAGATTACAGCCCTGCAGCAGCAGCTGCGCGCTGCCCTTCTGCGAAACTCCAAACAGATATAATGTTCGGTTGCCTTACGCCAAGATTTCTAACAGTGGAAGGACCACATGCCGACTGACGTGATCATGCCTCAGATGGGCGAATCCATTTTTGAAGGCACTCTTACCAAATGGCTCAAAAAACCGGGCGACAAAGTTCAGCGCGACGAGCCGCTCTTCGAGATCTCGACGGACAAAGTGGACGCCGAAATCCCCGCTCCTGCCAGCGGTGTGCTCAAGGAAGTAAAAATAAAAGAGGGTACGACGGTGCAGGTGAATACCGTCGTGGGAATCATCGACGGTGACGGAGCAGGCGCGTCGGCAATGGCTGCTCCAGCCAAACCTGCCGCTCCCGAGGCCGCGAAGGCCGCTCCGGCTCCGAGTGCCGCGAGCACCAATGGACCGTCACGTCCGGCGCAGACTGCTCCCGCACCTCAAGGCAAAGACGAAACAGAAACGGAAACCGCTCCCGCCGGATATGGACAGCAGCCCTCGAATGTGACTGAAATCAGCCAGGGCGAAGGCGAGCGGCTGCGCTCAAGTCCCCTGGTGCGCAAGATCGCGAAAGAGAACAATGTCGATCTTGGTCAGGTTCCCGGAACGGGAATGGGCGGACGCATCACCAAGGAAGACATCCTCGGGTTTATTCAGAAATATCCCGCCGGTGCTCCGGCTCCCGCAGGTCAAGCTCCGCGACCGACGGCTGCACCCGCGGCTCCTGCACAGACGGCAGCAGCTCCGGCCCCGGCACTGCCTCCGCCGACTCCGGGCGAGGTCGTGCCGATGACGAAAATGCGCGCGATTATCGCCCAGCGCATGGTCGAGTCGAAGCACACCAGTGCGCACGTCCACACGGTCTTCAAAGTGGATATGACGCGCATCGTCAAGCTGCGCGATCGCGAGCGTTCAAAATTTGAAGCACGCAACGGCGTGAAGCTTACGTACATGCCGTTTATCGCGCGTGCCGTGCTCGCCGGCATTAAGCAGATGCCGATCGTCAACTCGTCGGTCGAAGGCGACAGCATTCGCTATCACAAGAATGTCAACATCGGCATCGCCGTCGCGCTTGACTGGGGGCTAATCGTCCCCGTGGTGAAACAAGCCGAAGAACGCAGCTTTGTCGGCCTGCAGCGCGCCATCAACGACGTCGCCGAACGCGCCCGCGCCAAGAAGCTTCAGCCGGACGAAGTCCAGGGCGGCACGTTCACGATTACCAATCCGGGAATCTTCGGACCGCAGTTTGGTATGCCCATCATCATGCAGCCGCAGGTTGCCATTTTAGGAATGGGCGGGCTATTCAAAGAGCCGGTCGTCATTACCGACAAAGACGGCAACGACCTGATCGCGATCCGCTCGATCATCCGTCTGACCCTCGGCTACGATCACCGCATCATCGATGGCGCCGATGCGGATAAGTTCATGGTCGCGGTGCGGAGTTATCTCGAAAATTGGAACGAGGACATCGGGTAGCGTTTCGGCATCTACAAAATAAAGGCGGGCATAAGCCCGCCTTTACTTTTTAATGCGAACCAGAGCGCCGTGCTTAGAACCAAAACGGCATTTAGGCCCGAAGGGCCGCAGGAAGCGGACTATTCTTTCGCTACGAATTTTCCTTTTTCATCGTGCCCCAAAT
>DATEMI010000045.1:0-3774 GCA_035275665.1 Terriglobales bacterium
GCAAATGGCCGGTTGTAGCTTACTTTGTAAGCACGATTCGTAAGATCAAACGCATTAGAGCCATAAAGGCTGTGGCCACCATAACCGTTGTAGGCTTCCCAGGATTCGTCAGCTGTTTGAAAGAGGACATCAGAGTGGCTGGAATCGTTGCGGACGACGAAGAATACTTGATTCGCTCCGCCGGTATCGTTGCGAACTATGTCTGCAAAGTAAATTCCTGAAACAGCGGTGGTCGGAATTGTCCAGGATGCTGAAACAGCCCAGTTTCCACAGTCCACGAGATTTGTAGAGGTATCACTCAGACATGCAGGCTGGGTTTGGGGCAACTTGGCTGAAGGAGAAATGGTTGTTATGAGGCGAGCGCCATTGCCCTGGTAATAGCCCATTCTGAGAATGGAAATGTGGTAGGCGGTCGCAGGCGTGCTGATCTTGAAATTAACAGTATCTCCGGCGTTGTAGCTGATATCACTCGCAAAACCCTGAATCGTCGAATCCGGATTATTTACGGCCCAGCTATTGGAACCGGTATTGCAGTTCTCGGCCTCGATCGCATTTTGTGGCGCGCTGCATGAACCGTAGGCCTGAGTGGCTAGAAAAACCGTGAAACAGACTGTCAGCAACAGCTTTTGACGCATTGCTTTCCTCAAGTGACTGGAGTGAATAGGAGCCGGTGGACAAAACACACTTCGGCCCAGCTCCCGCACGAACTGGCGCAGCATGTAGCAATGCCACACATGCAATCGCGTGACCGCTCGCCGAGAATAGAGCTCAACTGCTTAAAAATTTGATTGTTAAGGACTTACAGGTTAGGACTTGCCTACAGCAGATGCCGGAATCTCCCACAGTCGCAAATCGGTGCATCCTACAACGGAAGACCCCTTCCTTCGAATTGCACACTCAGTTTGAGCTGCGGAGCTCACTGTCCAAATACCATTCTGCCGCCCAAACTTCCTTGATATACCAAAGCAAGGACCACGATCAGCGCAAATGTTAGGTAGGACAAACCAGGCGACGCGTCGCGCTTGTGAATATTCCACCGCCAAATCGCGAGCGCCACGAAAAGCAGGACTGCCGTGGTTCCCAACCATTGGTGCACGGTAATCAGCTTTGCTGGTAAAGCGGAGCCCTCCGTCAGCTTCCACCACCAACCCGCCGCAGCGGTGAAAGGAGTGATTACCGCGGCGTACAACACCATCCACCAGGCCGCGTTATGGAACGAGTGGCGTCGGAAGATGAGACCAAGGATGTCGCTTAGCAAAGCCAGCGGCAGCAGAGCTGCCGTAAAGTTCACAAGGATCGGGTGAAATTCCTCCGGCGTCCGTGGAGGGGACCATCTGAGTGTCGCAGCTCCGCCTGCTTCCGCTGTACTCGTCGTGTTCGTGTGCATCCCTTCTTGGCTCGCTCCCTGAATAACGAGTGTCGCCTTCATATTGGGATGGGGACGGCAATGGTACGCAAGCGTCTGCGCGTTCTTGAATGTCTTCTGCCATGAATGACCGGGGTCGATGAGACCTGAATCGAAGCTTCCGTCATCCGCTGTGACCGTATGAGAAAAGATGTCTTCGTTTTTCCACTCGACTGTGTCGCCGGCTTGCACAGCCATTTGCGGTGGATCGAAGCGCATCTGCTTGATAACAACGATATGCTGTTCCCCACTCGCAGCCTGAGCGGGTTGCTCCGCCAGGCAGATCCCAGAAAAAACCATGACCGCCACTGCTGCCCACATATATCTGCACCCCTGCAGCAGTGGCGATGCGATGGTCGAAAAAGTCAGATCGTGCAATGGCGCCTCCGACTGCAACCGGTACTTATGCGGAGTTTGGTGGCTCCTGCTCATAACGTTTACCGCAAACGCGCCGGATTTTACTTCCCGTTAAGCGACTGTTCCAACTGCTGTGCGTGCTCTAAGTGCCCCTGCAGAAGCGGAGCAGCACCTTCGAGCGCAGACTTCAGGTCGGCATTCTTCGCGTTCGGAATAAGCGTGTTTTTGGCGGCATCGATAACAGCCTGGTGATAGGCAACTTCATGCGATGCATATTCCTTGTCAAATGCCTTGCCGCGCAGGCTCCTCAGCTTTTTCGTCTCATCTGCGGCCTGCTGCTTCAGTTGCTTCGAAGTGTCGCTGTCTTCGGGTGTTACGCCCAGCTTCTTCGCAAGATCATTAACAGACTTTTCCAGGTTGGTGTGATCTGAAATCATCTGATTGGCGAATTCTTTTACCTGTGGGTTGCGCGTTTTTTTCAACGCAAGCTTCGCCTGACTGATGTCAATCTGATTGGCCGTCTGCACTATGCCCGCGATTTGCGGATCAGTGGGAGCCTGGGCGTAAGCTTTAATCCCTCCCGCCGCGAATAGAGTTGCAGTTGTAAACGCAGCGACAAAATAAGATCTGCTCAGCTTCATATGTTCTCTCCTTCTTTATTTCGACAACCTGATTTGTCGTCCGAATGTTATTACCAAGAGAGTCGCGGCGCGCAGAAAGGTTACAAACAGCCCATGAGGATTTCTAGAAGACAGAATTAAATCGCCTTAAGCGAGCTGCAGGTTTGGCTTCGAGGAAACCGGCGGGAGAAGTCACTACAATCGCGCTGAGCGGAAGTTCTGGCGCAATTTGACGCACAGCTGTTTCCTCATGTTTAGGACCAATTCGAATGGTTTGTTGCAGGGCTTTACTTTTTTCCTAGTTTTCTCCTGATGCTGCGCCTGAGTTTGCAACCGGAACGGCAAAATCTCTTTCACTGACTGGCACGTTGAACTTGGCTTCGGCGATGATGCGAGTTTGGATGTTTTCGGGCGTTGAGACTTTAGTCACAAAGGGAATTTTCACTCCATTAACATCGCGGTAGTCGGAATAATCGTACTGCTGAGGAATCCCGCCCAGCGCCGTTCGCAAGGCAGTCACACGGCGGACCAATAAACCAGATTGCGAATCGAAGTAGAGCGTCTCCTGTCCTTGATCGTCAGCCAGCGTGCCACGCACCATCTTCACTTCATGGCCTTCGATCTTTTGCGGAAATGGCGGCGACTGCATGCGCGTGTACTGCTGCTTGAGATTCAAGTTGCGAAAAAAGTTTGCGTCGAGCTTCAGCGCCTCGAGCTCGAATCCGTGAATCGGATTGGCGTGACCGCCAATCGTAGCCGCTGCTTCCTGTCCGTTGTAGGCAACGCGCATTGTCTGCCCGTTCGCGGGCGTGCGCACGAACAACACCTTATTTGGCGCACTTTGCTTTAGCTCGAACTGTGACGTGTCTCCGTGCGGAGTGGTGATGGTGCCTGTCTCTGCGAGCGAAGTCAGCTTGTCAATTGCAACTTGCCCGCCGATCACTGCGACATACTTGGCAACAATCGCATCGGCAGCAGCCTGCATGGCCTGCGGACTTGGTCTGCCGTCCGGCTGCTGCTGACCTTGACCCTGCGATGGTGGACCAGTTTGCGCAGCGGTGCGGGCGCGAGCTTCAACGCGCTCCTGCCAGCGCGCTTCGTCTAAGACAGGAGCCACGGGATTGGGATTGCTGTGACCGTTGTGGCACGTTGCACAGGTCACACGCTGCTGACTATTGAAATTGTTCTGATTGATCGCCATGGTCATGGTCATCATTTCGCGGGCGGTCTTCTTGTTGCGCTTTTCATCGGAGGCAAAGCCTTCGTGCCCTTTATTCGTAATGTGGCAGAACCCGCAGTCCACACCGAGTGCCCCGCTAATGAACTGCATCGACGGAAGGAGTTGGTCGGCCGGAATGTCCTTCAGCACCTGAATATTTGTGAACTGCTTGC
>DATEMI010000046.1:0-3907 GCA_035275665.1 Terriglobales bacterium
GGGCTCACGGAAGAAGAGGCCAAACGCCTTTTTACCCCCTACTACACAACGAAACAACACGGCACCGGATTAGGTCTCGCAATCGTGCAGTCGGTCATCAGCGATCACGGCGCGAGCGTCGCAGTTTCCAGTGTTCCCGGAAAGGGAACGAAGTTTCGCATGATATTCCAGAGTGCCAACGTGGAACCGGCCACCGCCGGCCGGGTGTTCGGTGGGAGCACGAAGATGTGATTGAAGCCTGTAATCTCTGTCATCCTGAGCGCTTCTTTGCGCGAAGGACCTCCCGCAATGTCTCCGGTTCAACTGGCGGCGGTATGGCTCTTCCACGATAAAGTGCCTGAGTGTAGGTGCGAAAGCCTTTAAGGACGCTTAATCCGGAAGCATTTCGGTAGATCCTTCGCCCAAAAGAGGGCTCCGGATGACAAATGTTACGAGCATCCATAATGCGACAATGATGACAGCCTCAGTGAGTCAGTACCGTCCCGGTGTGCCGGGATGGTGACGCCGACATCAACAGCATGAGAAAAGCTCACCTGCTCATTATCGACGACGAGCCCAACACGCTGGCTTCGCTTTCTCGCGCCTTTCGCCTCGCCGGCCATGAAGCCACGGTGTGCGATCAGCCGGCGCGCGCGCTCGAGTTGGTGAAGAACCAAAACTTCGATCTGATCCTCTCCGACGTTGTCATGCCCGGCAAAGATGGCATCGCGCTGCTGGAGGAAATGAAGTCACTGGGCGTGACCACTCGCGTCGTGATGATGTCCGGACAAGCGCATATCGATATGGCGGTACGAGCGACAAAACTCGGCGCGATCGACTTCCTGGAAAAGCCTATCTCGACCGACAAGCTCCTGCTCACGCTCGAGAACGCAGTGCGTCTCACGCGCCTGGAGCAGGAAAATCGCGAACTACGCGGCACACTGGGCAAGCACGAGCTGGTGTGGCGCGGCGAAGTGATGTCACGATTAATGACGCAGATCGAGCGCGTCGCGGCCAGCGAGACGCGGGTCTGCATCCTCGGCGAGACCGGAACGGGAAAGGAGCTGGTGGCGCGCACGCTGCATCAGAAGAGCCCGCGCAGCGCAGGACCGTTTATCACGCTCAACTGCGCCGCCGTTCCCGCCGAGCTAATCGAGAGCGAACTCTTCGGCCACGAAAAAGGATCATTCACCGGCGCCGCCGCCCGGCATCTCGGCAAATTCGAGCAGGCCAGCGGAGGCACGCTCTTCCTCGACGAAATCGGCGACATGCCTCTGCCCATGCAGGCCAAGCTGCTGCGCGTGCTCGAAGAAGGAGAAGTGGAGCGCATCGGCGGAAGCGGAGCGGTGAAAGTTGATGTGCGCGTAATCGTCGCCACACATCGCGATCTCGCCGAGCAGGTGCGCGAAGGCAAGTTCCGCCAGGATCTCTTCCACCGTATTTATGTCTTCCCATTAGCGCTCCCACCGCTGCGCGACCGCCGCGACGACATCCCCATCCTCATCGACCACTTCCAAAAACAGATCGCGCGCCAGAACAACTGGAAACCAGCGCAGTTCACGCCCGAGGCCATCGCCGAGCTGCAGCGATATCCCTGGCCAGGAAACGTCCGCGAGCTGCGCAACGTAGTCGAGCGCCTTCTGCTTCTAGCAGCGGACAACAACGTAGATCTAGCGACTGTGCGAATGGCGCTGCCGCAGGCTGCTTCTCCCGCCGCGTCCGGCATCTCGACAGACGGCCACGGCACGCTCGCCGAGCGCATGGACCAGGTCGAGCGCTCCATCATTCTTAGCGAACTCGATCGCCAGCAGTTCCACATCACCAACACTGCCAAGGCGCTCGGACTCGAGCGCAGCCATCTCTACAAGAAGGCGCAGCAGTTGGGAATCGATCTCGCCAGCGTCCGCAAGGGCGGAGGATAAGAGCAAATTCAGCCTGATTATTCAGCGATCGACTTGAAAACAAGAAATCGCCGGGCATCTGTGTGTCATCTTTAGCCATGAACTCAAAGTCAAACAAACTGAACACTCCGTAAACCCTGTCATCCTGAGCGCATCTTTTGCGCGAAGGATCTCACGGAAGTGTGTCGGACTAAAATGCTGTGCGCGATTCCTCGGCCCATGCTGCTGGCGGGATGGCCAAGGAGCCTCACAGGCGGCGATTACGCCGGAGACATCGCGGGAGATCCTTCGCGCAACGGATGCGCTTCAGGATGACAGCGCCTGGGTTTCGAGTGGAATCTTCGTACGCATCAAAATTCCAAGTCCAGCCCTGACACATCAAGCGAAATCATCATTCCGCTCAGCGCCCATTGGCTGACTCCACCCTGCTGGTTTGCTATATTCGAGAATCACTAATCCCACACCGGAGGATCGGTGCCCAGCCAGCAGCAGGTCAAGTGGTCACAGCTACGTGTCGGACTCACGGTTCTGGTTGCGAGCATCACCCTCGCCGTTCTGATCTTCGTGATGAGCGGCACGGTCAGCCCCTTCAGCCGCAAGATCGCCCTGCGCGCCTACTTTGAAAACGCCGCCGGCCTGGTAAAAGGAGCGCCTGTAAGGCTCGCAGGCGTCGACATCGGCAACGTCGATCATGTGGGCTACGTCACCGATCCCAAGCGAAAAAGTACTCCGGTGGAGGTGGTGATGAAGATCAGTTCACGCAACCAGAACGAAGTCCTGCATGGCACGGCGGCGAACCAATATAAGGACGGCTCACTCGCCACCCTGGAAACCGCCGGCGTACTCGGAGCCACATTCGTCGATATCGACAGCTCAAAAGCCTCGGGCCCGCCAGTCAAAGATGGTGACGAGCTGAAAACCACCGAAAGTCCCGGCGTGCAGGACGTCCTCAAAGCCAGCCAAGGGACGATCGAAAACCTCAATACGATTCTGAACAAGGTGAATGGCATTGTCGACACGATCCAGAACGGGAACGGAACGATCGGAAAGATCATCAAAGATCCTGAACTCTACAACCATGCCAATGGGCTGGTCGCGCAACTACAGACTCTCACCACTCAGATCAACGAAGGCAAAGGCAGCGTCGGCAAGCTGCTCGCCTCCGACGAGCTTTACAACAAGCTCAACGACACGGTCACGCAGTTCAGCCAAATTGTGGACGACATCAATGCCGGAAAGGGAAACGTCGGCAAATTCCTCAAAGACGAGCAGATGTACAACAACATCAACCAGATCACGGCCAGCCTTCGCGATCTGACAAACGACATCAATGCTGGCAGGGGCACCCTGGGCCTCGTGGCAAAGAACAAAGAGTTCGCCGCCAAAATCGACCGCCTCACCACGAACCTCGAGCAGATCTCGAACCGCCTGGCAGCTGGCGAAGGTTCAGCCGGCCTGTTTCTCAAAGATCCAGGCTTCTACACCAACAGCGACCAGTTGCTGATAGAAAGCCGCAGCCTGGTAAAAGCCATTCGTGAGAATCCCAAGAAATATCTGACGATCCATTTCAAGGTTTTCTGAGGGCCACGCAGCTGCGGAGCCACGAAGCGACGAAGCTGCGGAACCAGTTGCTCGCCTGGCGTTCATCTCCGAACGCAGCGACTGCAATCCATTTCCTCTGTGCCCTCTGTGTCCTCCGTGTTGAAAAGGTATTGCTGTTGCCGACAGCCGAAAGCCGGTAGCTGGTAGCCGATTTCGGCTTTAGCTCAGCCGCTTAGCAGCTTGCGTTGCTAAAATGCTTCTATGACGCAGGAAGCAACCGAGTTGCTACAGCGTGCGCTTGCTTTGTCCGAGGAAGAGCGCGCGGAACTAGCGAGTACTCTCATCGACAGTCTGGACACGATCCTCGATCCCAGCGCCGAGGCCGCGTGGCAGGAAGAAATAGCACGACGCGCTGAAGAACTGCAGTCCGGAAAGATGAAGTCTGTATCTTGGCAAACTGTGCGCGAAAAAGGGCGCGCCGTCCT
>DATEMI010000047.1:0-3058 GCA_035275665.1 Terriglobales bacterium
CCCGCAATGAGACCGAGCACACGAAACCACAACCAGAACGTAGCAATCATTGTGTACCTCTGGGGAATCGGGGCCTCAGCAGATGGAAGCGCAGGGGAGAAATATGGGTCTGAACGGCGAGTGAAAATATACGCCAGCCAGCCTGAACAGCCTCTCAACTCGTATTTCTCTGCTGAAATTGCATGCGTGAGTCCTGATGGCGATTCTGGGCGAGTGACCGGCAACTCGGACATCTGGGGAGCCGGGGCGGCCCGGCGGCGAAATGTCCGGATTGCCGACAACCTCGTCCAGAACCGATCAATCAGCGCATTGCCCTGTTTGCGTCAACTGAACTGCCGCCTCATCAGGGCGCTGGGTACTTCAGCGGCCCTGTCCTAATGATTCCAAATTTCTGCCGAGCCGCTGCAGTTCGCGACTGAAATTCAGCGAGATCGACTTTGGGCCTCTCGTCACGGTTTGCAATGCGGATAGCCACCGAAAGGAAATACCCTTCGATGCCAGAGGGAGCAAAGACGTTCAAGATGCCTCCACGGCCCGTACCGACATTCGTCCATCTGTGAGGAATGTTCCGTGGGCCGTAGATGTAGGTGCCGGGGCCCCCTTGAACCGTATGATCACCAACCGTGATCTCGTAAGTTCCCTCGACGACGTAGAACGACTCATCCTCGAAAAGGTGTTTATGAAATGGCACCCCCTCGTGTGGAGAGTTTTCATTGAGCATCCAAGTACAGGTCTTTCCCGTTTCCTTGCCGGTTGCCTTCATCGTCAGGATGTGCCCGGGGTACCAAAACCACTGCCCATTCTCGGGATTTGCCTCGTTCTCTTCAAAGGCTGGCAATATGCTTTGCCAAACCGGGAGCACGAGGGCGCTCCGCTTCAAGAATTGCCTCCGCGCGAACATTTTCTCCTCCAAATGAGTGGCGTTGCCTGGCCATCATATACACCATGCCCTCGGATCAGCACGCGCAAAATCGCCGATGCACTCGTTGACCGTGCCTTCTGGGCGAGTCACCGGCTACTCGGACATTTCGACCGCCCGAAGCGGGCAATCGCCAGCGCATTAGCCCTGAGAACAGGAAGAAAACAGCCATGTGCGCCGCGCAAAAGGCAGCCCCCGGATCGGTTTGGATTCGGTAATCTCACCGATTCGCGACGACGGTAAATGGGACTATCGTCAAGGGGGGCCGGGCTTCCGGTTGCGAATAATCAGGAGCCGGTCCAGCGGCGCAGGAACCTCAGCCGACCCTTGACGGTATCCATCATGCTTTGGATCATTGTGGCGTCCCTCGGTGAGAGTTCAAGCGAAGACTGCCGCTTAAGCAAGTCAGCGTATGCAGTCTGACCCTTCTCGACCGCAGTGGCCAGGATATCGGGACGGTCGCGCCATGTGAACCCTTCGAGTTCGTGTGCGAGCCTGCACAACTCGATCACAAACTGATTGATCTTTTCGTCTGGCACACAACACCTGCCCCGCGCCGATGGCCCACCCGACGTTTTGAGGATCGGTGGGCCAACAGCTGCACGCCCCAGCCCCCATGCGTGACGTTCGTGTCCATTCTATTCGGTGATAGTTCCGCCGCGTACTCCGGGCCTGAAGCCGATGACGTCGAAAACAAGGGGCGTTCCGACAAAAACCTTTACATTTCGGCGAACCGCGGATAAGTTGGCAGGTGCGGACGGCGCGAACGCTCTTTGTATGTTCCATCGTGTCCGCTCCGTGCGGGGAGCAATGCTGTTAGCCCTCCCGCTTTGACGGTTATCGCGGGAAGCTTTTTCCGCCTCGACAAGTCGTCCCGTCCCCCGAGCCTTTTATCAGGTTGACCTGCCTTTACGTTTGGAAAAAACCATCGAGGCGCTCGGAGGCTGCTGTGCCGGACACCGTACAAGACCACCCTCTTTTTCGCATCTCTGCTCTTCTGACAGGTATAGACGGCACGACTGCCCGATGCTGCGTTGAAATGTGGCATGAACAATCGTCAACGGGCAAGATGTACACTCGGTGCCGCATCATTGGCGACCCGCCCGAACTTCCCGATGGCGATTACATGGTGGACTTCGCAGAACAATCAGTCCGTACGCAGAAGTATCAGGGCAAGTGGCAACTGGTGTTCCTCGCTCCGGATGCGGACGTCATCGACTCAGGGACCGACGCTGCGTGATGTAGAATCCCACGTTGAGTACCTCGTGGACTCCACCGTTCTGAGGATGCTGGAGCAGAAGAGGAACAGGCATCCTGAGAAATGACTCGCTGTGGACAGAGCCACCCAAAAACCCGTGGGAACTGCACAATTCTGATTACCGGTGACCGGCAACACCGCATCCCACTTTAAAGAACAGAGCATAACCCTTCATTCGGGCTGTCCAGATGGGCTCCGGACGGCCCCTTTTTCCTCGGACACCTGCATCTGATACGGCCCCATTTATCGTTCCAAAATGCTCCGCAACTCCTCGGTGGTGACCTCCAGTTCAATCGCCAGTTCCCGGAGCATCTTCTTGGACGGTTCCTTCTGACAGTGCACGAACGCCGACACTTCGTCCAGTGTCCAGCCGTTCCGATCGGCCATTTGAGACAGGCTGGCGTAGCTGGACCTCTGAGCGCGTCGTCGTGCAAAGTAGCGAACCAAATCCTCCAAGGCCATGGAGCGGAGTGTACGCCGTGCGATGGCCATTGGATACTGCGCTCTCGCACTACCTCGCACGCGCCAGACGAACTCAGGCAGCGGCCTTGAGCCCCTCCAGCCGCTGCAAGACTTCGCTGGGATGAACCGGCTTAGCCAGCACCTCGAAAAAGTGCCCCCTTTCCCCGGCATCGTGCAGGAGGTCTGCTGTCGCACCCTGTCCGGAGATGAGGACGATGCGACAGCCGGGGAGCAAAGATGAAATCTGAATTGCAGCGTCGATGCCGTTCAAGAGCGGCATAATCACGTCGATTAGCAAAGCCTGTGGTTTCCAGATTTCGGCTTGCTGGACTGCGGCCTGCCCGTCGTGAACCACGAGCACTTCGTATCCGCTGCGCCGAAGAATAATCGCCAGCGTTTCAGCGATGACATGTTCGTCA
>DATEMI010000048.1:0-13282 GCA_035275665.1 Terriglobales bacterium
ACCGGTACACCCAGCACCGCAAATAATGGAGGATACTTCGACGCGTTGAGCGCGGCGAGCGGGCATCCTACATATTTCGCAGGGGTGAGCGTCAACATCCCGATTCGAAATCGCGCAGCTCAGGCGGACCAAATTCGCTCCGAACTTGAATATCGGCAAGCGGAGGTGCGGCTACAACAACTGGAGAACACAATCGCGATCGACGTTCGCAACGCGCAATTCGCTGTACAGCAGAATCGCGCCGCTGTGGATGCGGCGTTGAAAGCCCGTGAATTTGCTACGCAGAGCCTGGATGCCGAGCAGAAGAAATTGTCCCAAGGCCTGAGCACCACCTACAACGTGCTCACTCAAATGAGCAACGTTTCTACTGCGGAATCGAATCTTGTCAATGCAATGTCTGCGTACGAGTCTTCCAAGCTGCAGCTCGACATCGTGACCGGCCGGACGCTCGAAACGCTGGGGATCAACATCGAAGATGCTGAGACCGGAAATGTGACACACATGCCTCACTCTCCGTATGCCGTGCGCGGCAACGACATCGTCACGCAGCCGGTGCCTGCATTTCAGCCTCAGCAGACCGGGGTTGCGCCGCAGCCGAAGGGCGAGTAGATCGCATCGGGTACAATGACACAGCCAAACCATCAACGACGAATGGGCCACAATCGGGTTAGTCTCTCTTCAGGCTTGCTTACGATCGACGAACCGGCTCCTCCAGCAGCAACGAAGGCATCTCTCACTACTCAGATCGTGCGTTTTGGTGTCGTGGGCGCCATCAATACCATTGTCGATCTGGGCATCCTCAACTTGCTGATCTTCTTTACTCACACCGGTCAGCGAGGAGCGATGTTTGCACTGTTTAAGACTGTGGCATTTGTCTGCGCCGTCGTGAACAGCTATTTCATGAATCGCTCGTGGACATTTAACCGAGTAGCGACGAAGAACCCGATGCTTGAGGGCTCTCAGTTCCTGTTCGTCAGCGTGCTGGGCGCCGTCGTCAATGTGGGCAGTTCCTGGTACGTGGCCACCTACACTCGTCCCTTTTCGGGAATTGAGCCGAAGTGGTGGCCCTCCCTGGCGGCTCTCGTGGGGACGGCGTTTTCTCTCGCGTTCAATTTTCTGGGATATAAGTTTTGGGTGTTTGCACACCGGAAGCATCAAAAGCGCTAACAGAACCGCCGGCAGTAGCCGGAGGGTCGGAGATGGCCGAATGGCCTTCTCCGAGCGAAACCATGCCGCACGCATCCTGAAGAGGCGCGACCGCAACACACGCGGCTGCCCCACCCCCTACCGGCGGCGGTTTTGTTGATCTATTGCACCTGATCCGCCAGATTTCCACCCGGCGGCAAATGACTTAACCGATAAATCAGCAGAGCCGCACGCTTGGTGTTGATCGGTAATGAATTCAAGTCGATCTTCTCATCGGCGGAATGATCGCCGGAGCCGGAAGAGCCCACGCCTGCGAGCGTCGGAATGTATTGCGCGACGAATGCGCTGTCACCTGCGCCGCGTTTCAGGGGATCGAGTTCGGGCATGTCCGGCTGTCCTAGAGAGCGATTCACTTCGTTCAGCAGTTTGAGCAGGGCTCTGTTCCCCGGCGTTGGAGCCTGCGCAGGATACGCTTCATAGAAGTTGATCGTTGCGTCCGTCTTAGGCAGATGTTGGGCGGCAATGGAGCGCATCTTGCCTTCGACGCGCTCAACCTGCTCATTCGAGAGGCAGCGAAGATCACCGATTGCCATCGCCTGGGGAGAAACAATGTTGGGCTTGCCAGTTGCTTCTCCGCCCGTCTCCTGAGTGTTCACGTGCGCGGTGGTGCCTCCGAGAATCAGGCCGACGTTGTAGGTCAGGTATTGCTCCGGAAGCTGCGTGCGGAACGAATCGAGAATGCGCGTTAGCTCGTAAATCGCTCCGTATCCCATTTCGGAACCGAACACCCCGGATGAATGACCAGTCCTGCCGGTCGCTTCGATTCTCCAGGTGACGCTTCCGCGCCGGCTCGTGCTGCCGTAATAGATGCCGTTTACACGAGCCGTAGCCTCGAACTCCAGACCCGCGTCGCTGTTCTTTGCCGCGTCGATCATCTCGCGGCGAGCGATCTCGAGCGGATGGCCCGCAGCTTCTTCATCGCCGCTGAGGACGACTTTGATGTCAGCATGATCAAGCGAGCCGGAGTCCTTGAGCGCCTTCAAGGCTGAGAGCATCACGACCAGGCCGCCTTTCATATCATCGGTACCAGGACCAGAGGCGGTGTGGTCGTCGATCATCTGGAAGTGCTGAAAGGGGCTGTCCTTTTCAAAGACTGTGTCCATGTGCCCAACTAGCAGCACGCGCTTTCCACACTTTCCCGATTCAGGACATGGGTGCTCGGCAACAAGAGTGCCTGCACGCTGCACCTCGTCCATCGGTACCCATCGCACTTTGAAGCCGAGTGCCTCAAAGTGCCGCATCAGGACCTTACCTACGGCGCGTACACCCTCCAGATTCTTGGTACCGCTGTTGATCTCGACTAGCTGTCGGAGCAGATCAATAGATGGCTGTTTATCCGCGTCAATTGTCTGAGCCATCTTTTGTTCGATGGGAGTGAGGTTCGGAGTTTGCGCTTGGACGATAAACGAAGACAGAAGAAGGATGATGAGCAGATGAACTGATTTCACGCGGCGAATCATATCAGACCGATTCCCGAGCTCGGTTCATAGCTCCAGCTCCCAGACTTCACTCACCAGATCGGCTCCAAATGCGCGCTGTGGTTCTTCTTTCACCAGCTTGAATCCACCTTCTCGATAAAGCTTGCGTGCGGCAAGAAGACAACTCTGAGTCCATAGAGTCACTTTCTTATACCGACTCTGCCGCGCGAAATCGATACACTCCTGCACAAGCTTTCGACCGATTCCGAATCCTCGTGCGTGTGGTTCAACGAAAAGCAGCCTGAGCTTGGCAATCTGCTCGGTATATTTCACGAGGAAGATCGAACCGACAGATTCGCCGTTCAGTTCCGCGATCCAGCAGCGTTCGCGATTCAGATCAAAGTTCTTGATGAACTGGGCTGCGACTTCGGCTACTAATGCCTCAAAGCTTTCGTCCCAACCATATTCCTCGGCATAGAGAGCTCCATGCCGATAGATCACCCAACCAATGTCTCCCGGCCGATGCGACCGAAGCCGCACACGCGAATTCGCTGGAATCGTACCGATAAATGATTCTTCAGCTCGATGAAGCGATTGAATCAGCTTTTCCTGGATCGGCTCAGAGAGCCTGTCCAACATGTCAGCTACCTGCGAGCTCGATTGGCGATCGAGAGCCTGGAATATAGACCTCCCTTTCGAGGTAAGCCGAAGCTGAATATTCCTGGCATCTAGTTTTGAGCGTTGGCGCGCAATCAGCCTGGCGCGCGCAAAGCGGTTTAGGATGCGACTCAGGTAACCTGCATCGAGCCCAAGATCCTCGCCGATCTGCCTGGCTGTGCAATCTTTTCGTTGCGCCAATTCGAACAGGACTCGGACTTCCGTGAGGGAGTATTTGCTGCCCAACTGCTTCTCATTCAGCACGCCGAGTTGCTGGGTATAAAACCGGCTGAATTGGCGCACAGCCTGCACGCGTTGCTCATGAGCGTCACTCTGCATGTGAGTTACTATTCCGCCTAATAGTTGACTTTGTCAACTATTAGGCGCCTTTGCACAAATGCCCCGATTCCCGGCTAGCCCGCGCAGTCATTGGTGCAGCAATAAACCGACCTCCGATTGCCCCGCGGTGGTTACATCTGTTTCTCTGCCGATGCCTTCTAACAAAAGGTCTGTCGCGCCTACTACGTATCCCTGGAGCACTCATGGCATTTCCGAAAGTTGTGGTGGTGACTGGCGCGTCCGCTGGAGCAGGGCGCGCTGCCGTTCGTCTGTTCGCAAAAAAAGGAGCAAACGTTGCGCTCATTGCTCGCGGGCACGATGGTCTTGAAGGCGCTCGACAAGAAGTGGAATCGTATGGACATCGCGCGCTGGTGCTACCCACCGACGTCGCTGACGCCAACGCGGTCGAAGATGCAGCCGAGAGAACCGAATCGGAACTCGGCCCAATCGACGTCTGGGTCAACGTCGCCATGGTTTCGGTTTTCTCGCCTTTCATCGAGATGACAGCCGAGGAGTTCAAACGTGTGACCGAGGTGACCTATCTCGGGTACGTTTACGGCACAATGTCGGCCTTGCGCCGCATGCATAAGCGCAATCGCGGCACGATCGTACAGGTCGGCTCAGCTCTGGCCTACCGCAGTATCCCGCTGCAGGCCGCGTACTGTGGAGCCAAGCACGGCATTGTCGGGTTCACTGACTCGCTTCGTTGCGAACTTGTACACAGCAAAAGCAAGGTCCGACTCACCGTCGTACAGATGCCGGCGCTCAACACTCCGCAGTTTAGTTGGGTGAAGAGCCGCCTGCCGCGCAAGCCACAACCCGTGCCCCCGATTTTTGAACCGGAAGTCGCAGCTGAAGCGATTGTCTACGCAGCTCAACATCCGCGTCGCGAATTTTGGGTGGGAGCTCCAACCGTAGCGGCAATCACCGGCCAGAAGTTCATTCCGGGAATCCTCGATCGCTATCTGGGCAAGACCGGCTTCGACTCGCAGCAGTACGACGGCGCAGCCGACCCGAACCGGCCGAATAATCTATGGCAGCCGCTGCCGGGCGACCACGGCGCGCATGGCGATTTCGACACTCGTGCGCACAAGCGAAGCTGGCAGCTCACTCTCGATCTGAATCGCCGCTGGATTGGCCTCGGATTGGTAGCAGCAGGAGCAGCCGTAGCTCTGATCAAGAACAAGGAAAAGACGGCTGAGGTGGTTGAGACCGCTAAAGAAAAGCTGGCAGCCTGAGAAAGCAATAGGCAATAAGCAGTAAGCGATAGTCGATAATCTTTCGGCTACTGCCTCAGTCGTTTACTGTCTCGCCCGTATGTGACCGCAGAATTCGGTCGACTGAATACGGTGCGCGACGCGCGGGCTCATGGAAGTGGCGTACCTGCATCTCGCCTAATAATCCCAACGCGAGGAGCTGAACTCCAGCCACGATCAGCACCGCAGCAAAGACGAGCAGTGGACCGTGGTCGTCCATGACGTTGCTGTTGTGCAGCAGCTTTTCCAGCACCAGCCAAAGAGCGATTCCCGATCCGGAAAAGATGCCCGCGGCTCCAAACGTCCCAAAGAAGTGCAAGGGACGGGAGAGATAACGGAGCAGAAAGCGAATCGTAATCAGATCAAAGAAAACCCGGAATGTTCTCGAAATTCCATAATGGGAAGCGCCGCGCTCGCGGTTTACGTTCCGAATTGGGATTTCGCAAATCGAGGCCCCATACCAAGATGCCAAAGCGGGAATAAAACGGTGCAATTCGCCATAGAGTGGCACCTGATTGATGATCTCCCGGCGGTAGGCCTTGAACGTGGTTCCGAAGTCGTGTATGTCGACGCCGCTCAGCTTCGCCATGAGCCAATTGGCACAACGTGATGGAAAACGGCGCATGACGAAGTTGTCGATGCGCTCCTTGCGCCAACCGCTGACGATGTCGTAGCCCTCGCTAATTTTTTCGAGAAAGGCCGGAATGTCGTTGGGATCGTGCTGCAGATCGCCGTCCATGGCGATGACATACTCGCCGGTGGCATGATCAAAGCCTGCAGCCAGCGCGGATGTCTGCCCAAAATTGCGCCGCAGCTTTACGACTGTCACGCGACTGTCGATGGCAGCAATTTCGCTCAGCAAATGGAACGTCAAATCGGAGCTTCCATCGTCCACAAAGACCAATTCAAAGCTGTCGGAATTGCTCTCCATCACTCCTTTCAGACGGTCGTAGAGAACGGTCACGTTCTCCTGTTCATTGTGAAATGGAACGACGATGGAGTACTTGGGCATAGTGACAAAATTATAACGGGGAGAGCTGATAGTTTACACCGCTTTCCCACCGCCGACGACTGTAAAATGCAGCAGCGCAATAGGCAGCGAGCAATAGGCAATAGGCGAAACCGCACCTGATTCTCAGCCTGTTGCTTACCGTTCTTCCTACTGCGAATCCTGACCTGCGGGAATCGGCTTCAAATCCAGATTCTCCTGTCCTCCTTCTGTTACTCGGACCATCTGCGCCAGATCAGCGAAGCCGTTTAGCCACGTCTCATCTTCATAGGCGCCCGGATCGATGTGCTCGAATGCATACACATGGTAGGTGCCAGGGCGGAGCCCCTGGACCTGGTATTTCCCGTTTTGGTCGCTTGTTGCCGTGCGGAACTCATCGGTGAGCCCGGCCAGCTTGCGATCAGGTGCAACCAGCACTGTCACGCCTGGTTCGCTCTGGCCGTCGGATTTACTGATGGTTCCGGTGAGCTTGGCACCGGTGCCAATCACGAGATCGAGGCTTCGACTACTCGCTGGATTGAAGCCTTTCTCAAGCACGTCTTCGCGACCCGTCGACGCCGACTTAAGATAGGCGCCCGGAGGCAGCCCGTACGCCGCGACGCGATACCGCTCGTCCGGAGCGGCTTGCAGAGTGAACGATCCGTCGTCCTTAACCTGACCATAGGCTCCGCGCATGAAGTCCTGCATGTCCTGAGGTGCAAGAGCGATGTTGATGCCGGTGAACTTGGGAGTAGGGCTCACATCGAAGCTAACGTGACCGGTAACATCCACTCTGGGCGAAAGCGAGACGATCACGCCTTGAATATCGCCTTCGCGGACATCCACTTCAACCCGCGCGCTGGCCGAATTCTTGTCTTCCTGCTGCTGCGCGATCAGGTCGTAGGAGCCCGGCAAGACCTGCTTGAAGGTGAAGGTGTTGTCGTCCCGCGTTGTTGTATTAAGCCCAGGCCCAAAGGCAAAGATGCCTTCTCCATGCTTCATCAACATCAGCCAGGTGCCGCGTCCGGAGCTTCCCTGCAGACCGCCCATAACTCTTCCGCTCACCGAGTATGACCGCTGCGGGTTCATCGAAAAATCAACGTGGAGTTCATCGCCACCTCGAATTGTCAGGGCTGCCGCCTGACTGGCGTCAAGCACGTTGGGATAGAAAACGGGAGGATACGCGGTGGTCTCTGAAGGAGCCGACGAATCCACTGCCTCCCCAGGAGCAATGAAGCCGAATCCCCGCAGAGTGGCGCGAACATACACCTGCCCCGGACGAATTCCAAAGATTCGATACTCACCGCGATCGTCTGTGCTGCCGTTTCCAACCGGCACCAGCCGACGTCGCCCCTGCATGTACCGGAATTGCAGCGCCTGCACCTGCGCATGAGCCAAAGGCTCGGAATCTTCGTCGACGACGCGCCCGGTAATCACCCCGCCTTGTATCAGCCGAAAGACGATGTCCGTCAGGTTCTGACCGGCGTTTAGCGAAATCGTGGTGCCTTGCTCCCCTGAGTTCTTCTGCCCATAGACCTGGCCGACGTAGCCGTTGCGCTGAACAGAGAGCACGTATCGTCCCGCATCGAGGTCTTTAAGTACGAAGTTGCCTTGCGCGTCGGTGACAGTGGTGGACCCGTTTCGATTTCCCCGCTCCGTCTGTCGTGCAGTGATCCAGGCTTTCTTGAGCGGCTGCCCGCTGCTCGAATCCAGGACCTGTCCGGAGATCTGTCCTTTCTGGGCATTGGCCTTTCCTGCGACTCCCGCGGGACTCGCCGACTGGTCTTGCGCGAGGCAAGCTGGTCCGCACAAAAGTACGGAGAAAGTGGCGATAAATACGACTTTTTTTAACATCAATTTCCCTGCTATCCAAGCCCTTAAGAATTGTCACAAAACCATTTTCAAGCCAAGTAACAGCAATAAAACTATGCTTGCCAGACGGTTCTTGTACACTCCTTCGGGATAACGGTCAGCACAGCTTTCAGCGCATCTGGTCCGAAAGATGTGCTCATAAGCAAAACGGTCCCCCATGGTCCAGTTAAGCGACACGATTAAGAGAACCTTTGATCTCGCGATTGCCGCGGCGGGACTGATCCTCGCCATGCCGCTCATGCTGGTAATTGCACTGTGCATTCGGTGCAGGATGGGCGTCCCAATTCTGTTCCGTCAACCCAGACCAGGGTTGAAGGGAAAACCGTTCACGATCCTGAAATTTAGAACCATGACAACTGGCCCTGAGCCTGACGCCGAGCGCATTACGCGACTGGGCGCCTTTCTCCGGCGCATGAGCCTCGATGAACTCCCCGAGCTTTGGAATGTGCTTCGCGGAGAAATGACTCTGATTGGCCCACGGCCGCTGCTGATGGAATATCTCGACGTCTATTCCCAGGAGCAGATGCGCCGACACGAGGTCCGTCCCGGCATCACAGGCTGGGCGCAGATCAATGGGCGCAATGCCATTTGTTGGGACGAACGCCTCGCCCTCGACGTGTGGTACGTCGACCATCGCAGCCTCTGGCTCGATGCGAAGATCCTGTTTCGAAGCCTTCGTTGTGTAGCTAGCCGGCGCGGTGTCGCCCACCCGAAGCATGCAACCATGCCCCCGTTCTCCGGATCTTTCACTTGCGAAGATCACGCAATCGATAGTCCGGGCACACTGCTCGAGACTCGGTAGCAACGGGATATATAGAAGCTGCAGGCGTGATCGCAATGACCTGCTAAACAGCACGAATGGAACGAAAAACCTAGTCGCTTACAGCAGCGCTCGTCGCGATCGCCGCGGCAGACTCTTCGGGAATTTGGCCTTTGCCGGAGCCCTGCAGCAGCCGATGATGGATGCAGTAAAGCGCAAGCTCGAGACGGTCGGAGACGCCTAGCTTGTCGTACACCTTGCGCAGATAATTCTTAACCACCTGCTCGGTCGTGCCGATTTCGTTGGCGATTTCCTTATTGCGCATTCCCTGCGTGACGCAAGAGATGATGAGCAGTTCTTTATCCGAGAGTTTCGTTTTGGGACGAGGCGATGTGAGCTGCGCCGCCTGTGCGCGATAAGCCTCGATCACCCAATTGACGCTCTGGTTGTCGATCCAGGTCTCGCCGGCAAAGACTTTGCGCACGCACTTCACCAGCATCTCCGGCGCGATGTTGCGCGGCAAAAGTCCGCGCACTCCGCGACGGAAGTATTCCACCGTCGTGTCTTCATCATTCTCCGGCGAAAGCACAATCACTTTCAAATGCGGCGAACGCTTCAGGACCTCGCCGATCGCTTCAGGCGAATTAGGAGAAATGGAAGCTTCAAACAGAAGGACATCCGCGGGAAACTTGGCGACCGCAGCCAGGACCTGGCCAAGGTTTTCGGCCTGAGAAACGACGCGAATGTCGTCCTCGAGCGCAAAGATTTTCTTTGTGCCTACTCGATAAATCGCTTGTGTATCCGCCAGGATGACGCGAATCGTCGGCAGGCCGGCCGAGCTATTGTCGGCGCCATTGACGGCGACGGATTCCTCTTCGCGCTGAGGTGCTGGATTTTCTGGCGCCTTGGAACCGCCGCTGCTACTCATGATGTCTTTCTACTGTGAGCGATCAAAGTGGTATTCGTCGATGACTGCTGCCACTGCCGTTCGATCGCCGTGTTTGGAGCAGCGTACCACACGTCCAGTACATTTCACTATCACGTCGGTCGCGGTCCCCAGAACATTCGAGGGCATGGAAATGCTGAACTCGATGATCGAGCCGATCTCAAGCGCAGCATCCATGTAGAACAACACGCCGCCCGCTGAGATATCCTCGGTTTGGCCGGGCACGCCGCTGGGTTCCGCACGAACTTCAACGGGGAGCTTCAAAGGAAACCGAACTGAGCTTCTTAGTTCATCCACGGTGAATCCTTGGGGGATGGAGTTGGCTGACGTTATATCTGCTGTCATCGGCTGATTAAAGTTACCAAAGTACACTTCGGCCTGAGCGAACGGACACACAGGATATGTACTTCCGGGTGTTACCCTCCGTCGAACTCCCTCCTCCTCAGAATTTCGTTATTTCCGTGAAATTAAAGTTATTTACCTTCATCGGAGGCACGACCATGTCGAACGATTCCTCGCCGCTCGCGCGCACCGAAGTCCCCAAAGCTGCAACATTTTGCAACATATCCACGAGGCTTTGGTTGAAGCGAAAATTCCGCACGCCGCTCACCAGCTTCCCATTCTCGATGAGGAACGTACCATCACGGGTCATGCCGGTGAGTATCTTCTCGTAAGGATCGACCTCGCGGATATACCACAGACGTGTTACGAGAATTCCGCGCTCGGTGCCCGTTACCATCTGGTCAACAGTCTGCGCGTCTTTGTTTCCTCCCTCGACAACAATATTCATCGGTGCATCGCCAATCTCGTTCGGCAGCGGAAAGCCGTGCCCTGTGGCGCTGATCTTCCCTAATTGGGACGCCAACTCCGACTTCTGCATCTTCGGTACCGTGGCCCGCGAATAGACCAGATTCTTGACGATTCCCTTCTCTACCAACGTGAGGCGCTGACGCGGAACGCCTTCGCCGTCAAATGCCGCTCCCGACTGCAGCGGATGGTACACATCGTCGTGAATGGTGATGTTTTCTCCAAACAACTTCTTCCCAATTCTGTTATTGAGGAACGATCTTTGTTCCAGCAGAGCAGTTCCACCAAAGTCGAAGAACATGAAGCCGAGCATGTCGAGCACCGCTGCCGGCTCCAGTACGACGGTGTACTTCCCCGGCTGCACCTCGCGCGGATGAGCCGAACGCGAAGCCTTCTCCGCCGCAATCTCCGCCAGATGTTTCGGATTCAGATTGGCAACGTTCGGCGAGTTCGCCTTCTGCCATCCGGAGGAATCGGCGGCGAGCATGGTGATGGAAACTTCTGAGCTCGTCTGCCGATGAACGTGCATCACGCCGCGCGAATTCACCAGCGCTTCCATGTGCTCGGACGTTGAGTAGATGCCGGCCGTCGTCTGCTTATGCTGCTTCGCAACCGCCACGATCTGCTCGACTCCGGCAGCCCTGTCCTCCGGTTTGATTGCCGCAGTCTGCCCAAAGTGGCGCTGCACCGGCTTCGCTTGCTTTGCCTCCTCTGCCGTCGCGAGCGGGAGAAGATCGGGATCGGACTCCTGCACCCGTGCAATCTGCTCGGCTGATTGCACCGCCCGCTTCAGGCTCTCGTCATCAAGCTTGTTAGTGCTGGCTCGCGCGGTCTTGTGATCGAGCGCCACGCGGATCGAAACGACGTATCCTTCTTCGGCCACATTCTGATGAATGGTGTTATTGGCAAAGCGAGTAAGCGCACTGCTGCCCCCGCCAATGATGGCTTCCACCCCATCAGCCGACGAGAATTTCTTAATGCGCGAGAAGATGTCTTGAATGCGTTCTTCGGAAAGCATGACTGTCCATAGTAATTCCAACTGCCTCAGATGCCTCGGAACCTGCTACTACCCGGATTGCATACATCGAAATTTCACGAGATTTGTTGTCGATTCAGCAATCGTGTTCAACAAAATTGAAACCATCTTGCGGAGGATCAACGATTTACGAAAAATGCGAATGATGTGCTCTTCGCATTCCGCGGTGGGCCAACGCCGAGTTTTCCACGGCGTTACCCCAAGTTTTCCACGGGGTTACCCCGAGATTTCCACGGGGTAACGCCGAATTTTCCACGGCGTTACCCCACCGCGTCGGTGGGGCCTAACGCCACGACTCCGATCTGAAGCGGTTGGCTGGCAGATCCAAAGCTGCGTGATTTCATCCGATCTCATCAAATCCCATCCAATCTCATCAGATATCCGATAGACGCGGATGAGATATGCCATCGCCTGATCTCATGCGATCTCATCGAATTTCGTCAATCCGTATATCCGCATTCGAAAGTCCCGGCAGGATCACCACGGCGTACTTCGCGAATAGCAGCTGAGGGAAGCCAGGAACACGATCGTTTGCCGCGATTCCATTCTGACCTGCTATTTCTGTGCTATCCCGAAAATGGGCGAAAGTCAAGCGAAAATAATCGGGCGTCTTGCCGTTTCTCCTAATCGACAGCGGTCGCTCCAACACAGCGGGAGTCCACACTGCGTTCCCGTTGTGGTACACGATGGGACTTATGCAGAACCCGATTTGTGAACGTTGGACCCAGTGACCTTATCCAGGGCCGGAAGCCATAACCTGTGAGACGAAAGCTCGATCCGACTCTAGCTTTACATTGCAAAGTTCTTTTAGTATGATGCTTAGCCCAGGGAGATTTCCGATGAACCGCACTTTGCTGAAACGGCCAACTGCGTTTGTGCCGATCGTTATGTCAATCACGGCGTTGTGCATTGTGATTGGTTACGCCATGATCTTTGGAGTTGCGCGTCAGCCGGATGAGGGAGTTGCGGCGCATCTGTGGCAGCTCTTGGTGGCAGGGCAACTGCCCGTGATCGCGTTCTTTGCGATCAAGTGGCTGCCGAAAGCTCCGAAAGAATGCGCGATTGTCTTAGCCCTGCAGTGCGCCGCAGCATTGAGCGCTATGTTTCCGGTGTGGTGGTTTCAGTGGTGAGCACAGACCGATCGCTACTCGTACCTTGACGCCTGCAGGGGATCAACGAGCGTCGCCCGTCGGACCGGCCCCCGGCAGGCGAGCAGTGCAACTGCGGAGAACAGTGCTCCAACAGTCAGCAACGTCGCGGGATCGCTGGGTTGCACCTCAAACAGAAACGACCTGAGCACGCGCGATACAAGCATCGCTAAGACAACTCCAGCGAGCACCCCGCCGGCAATCAACTGAAATCCCTCGTTGAAAATAAGTTGGCGAATGTTCTTTTGCTGAGCGCCAAGCGCGCTGCGAATGGCAAGCTCCCGTTTTCGGGAAACGACGGATAGCGACAAGACGCCATAAACGCCCACGAGCGTAAGAACGCTTCCGACCAGCGAAAACCCAATCAATAAACGCATCGCGAAAGTGCGCGATGCCAGTGAATCATCGCGAATCTGCTCAAGCGTCTTCACGTTTTCGACGGCAGCGGTTGGATCGATGGTGTGCAGTTCGCGTTCCACGGCAACCACCACAGCGCGTGGGTCCGCGCTCGTCCGCACTACTAAGTGCTTGGAAAATGCAGTCGCCTGCCACAAGGGCAGGTAAATCTCTGGCGACGCCTTTTCCGTGAGCTCATCGGTGCGGCTGTTGGCGATTTCGCCCACAATTTCCATGCCCGGCTTGTCGCGGCCGCCCATCCAGATCTTCCGTCCTATGGCATCACCGCGTGGAAAAAAACGATTGACGAAAGCCTGGTTCAACCGAACGTTACAGTCACAGATTTCCCCCCGCCTTTGGATTTAACAAGACCATTTCCCATACCATTTCCTAATCTACCTGTGCCGATGCCTCGACACTGACGTGGTTATTTGAATGTTAGGAGAACTCGAC
>DATEMI010000049.1:0-3626 GCA_035275665.1 Terriglobales bacterium
CTGGACCTCGAACGGCGCTCAATGCGAGCACTTTGATCTCGAACTCTCCGCCCTCAGTCTTGACCTGAAACAGATCACCCACGTGCACCTCACGAGCTGGCTTCACCGGCTGCCGATGCGATTGCACACGGCCTAACTCACACGCTTTCGCCGCTAAGGCGCGGCTCTTGAAAAAGCGCGCTGTCCAGAGCCATTTGTCGATTCGTACGCCGGTCATTGGAGTTGAAGCTAATTATCAATGAGAAGTCATCAGATCACCCCAGTTGTGATGATCCTGAATAAAATAGAGATCGCAATGTCAGAGGTTTCCAAGTTCCTGCAAGATCGCTTCTTCGATCTTTCCCTCGACATGCTCTGCATAGCTCACTTCAGCGGCTACTTCCTCAAGCTTAGCTCTGCGTGGGAAAGGACGCTTGGATTCACGCGAGAAGAGCTGCAGTCAAAACGAATGTTTGAATTCGTCCATCCTGACGATCGCGAACGCACGCTGGAACAAAATCGTGTCGTCAGGAGCGGCGGTAAAGCTCTCGGTTTTGAGAATCGTTATTTGTGCAAAGATGGCTCGTACCGATGGTTTCGATGGAACGCGATTGCCGACATGAATCACGAGCTCATTTACTCGCTGGCGCGCGATATTACCGAAAGCAAACGGGCCAAGGAAGAGCGCGAACGGTTACTGCGTGAACTGCAGTCTGCCCTCGGTGAAGTGAAAGAGCTGCGGGAGATATTGCCGATGTGCATGTATTGCAAGAGCATTCGCAATGATCAGAACTATTGGCAAAGCGTCGAAGTCTACGTTGCCAACCATACCAATGCTCAATTGAGCCATGGCATCTGTCCGAACTGCTACAACAACACATTTAAGGTGGAACTAGAAGCCCAAAAGAAACGCTGAGTCGAACGGAATCCGCGGGGAATTGGTGGACCTGGTCGGGATCGAACCGACGACCTCTTCCATGCCATGGAAGCGCGCTCCCAGCTGCGCCACAGGCCCACTTCGAGGAAGGCAACTAACTTGATATTCTCGCTTGCCTGCGGCTATTCGGTCAATCATGGAAGGGCCTTAGGAGACGGTTAGGCGCGGCCTATGCCGACGTATTCGAATCCCAGAGAACGCATGCGGACTGCATCCAGAATGTTCTTCGTATCGACAATGAGCGGACGCTTCAACGAGCGCTTGATCCGATCGTAATCGAGGCTTCTGAATTCCGACCACGCGGTTCCCAGAACTAGCGCATCGACTCCCTCCGCAGCAGCGTAGGGATTTTCGCAATAGCGAACTGAGCCGTTTAACTCAGCGCGCGCACCCTCGATCGCTGCAGGGTCATAGGCGCGAACCTGTGCGCCCATGTTCACAAGCTGCTTCGCCAACTGCACGGAAGTGGACGCTACAACAGAGTTGGAATTGGGCTTGAAAGCCAAACCGAGCAGCCCAACCTGTTTACCTTGCACGGTCTGCAGCGCAGCGGAAAGTTTGTTCAGGATCCGATCGCAGAGGCCCTGATTCACCTCGCGCGCGGCGCTCAAGATTTTGAGGGGAACGTTGTTCTCAAAGGCAAGTTGCGCTAATGATTCCATTTCGGCTTCGACAAATGGACCACCGAAGGATGTTCCCGGTTGCAGACAGCGCGGCGCGATTTTTTTATCCAATCCCAGGGCGAGTGCCAGATCGACGGCATCGGCGCGCACATGTTCGCAGAGTGTGGCGATTTCGTTGATGAATGAAATCTTCGTAGCCAGGAACGCGGTCGAAGCTTCACGTGCCAATTCAGCTGTTTCGTGATTCGTCACAATCACCGGCACACCGCGCATAACGAGAGGCCGATAAAGCATCTTCATGGCCTGAGTGGCGGCATTGGAAGTTGTGCCCAGCAGGATGCGATCTGGCCAGTTGAAATCTTCGACGGCGCATCCGTCAGTGACAAAAACCGGATGCGAGATCACCGTTACTTTCGATCCGTTCGCCTTGAGCTTCTGCTCCATTCGCGACGCTGTTCCCACCGAGACCGGCGTGCTGATGATAAGCATGTGCTGATCCGTGCAGTACTTCGCCAAATTCATCGCCGCGGTTTCGATTCCCTCGGCGCGATCTTCGGCCATAAAGATCATCAACGAACGCTTGCACGTGCGTTCGACTTCGTGTGAGAAGGTCAGCCGTCCGGAGCGCACATTCCGGCGCACGACTTCCTTCAAGTTCTTCTCGTAATAAGGCGTTTCATCGCGGGCAAGGGAGCTAACCTTTGGGACATCTTCATGGAAGCAGGTAACAGGCAATCCGAAATCAGCGAGGCACGAGGAGATGACCGTGGCCAAGTAGCCGGTTCCATATACCGCGTGGTGCATATTGCCTCCGAGAGGGTCTGGCCAACGGAAATCGAGCGTGCGCTCTGGGGGAGAGGTCTCCTTGTTTTATGCGTTGTTTCCCAGTCTGACAACGTGCACAAAGGTCATGTACTCGGGGATGCTCATGATTTCTAAGCACATGCCGATCATTCCTGCCGTCGTTGCTACGCACAGCAAAGCAGGGAACTGGGGCGCCCTCGCGACCGACGCTGCGCATCACGAGTCGTTTACGATTTTCGCTGCCAACAGCGTAATTAACAGCGTAAGTTTCCGAACTCTGATTTTTTCTGCCCATTTCTTGCAAAATTTAGAAAAATAACAGCGAAGAACAGCGTAAAAGCAGCGAAGTCGTTCAGAGGGTCTGTTAGCTGTTCAGCGCGCTCCAATCTGTCGCATGCCGAAGACTCTCCACCGGTAGATAAGAACTTGACTTTCGCTTTTAATTCGTGTACAGTGAACGTAGTTCACTGCAGTAGTGAGGTCCAGGAACTGAAGTAAGCGCTGCACAGCGAAGGTTCTGAACGACTGCTGCGATCTCTCCTCAAGAAGCAGGACCGATCCGAGATTTAATTGTTAGTCGTTCGGCAAAGTCTTCCGTCCCTAAGCTTAGCGGCTCCGTACGCTCGAACTAACGAATAGCAGATGCGTCGATTGCAATAGCTCAGCAGCTAAGAAGCCGAGCCACTTAGCAGGTCGATTTCTCAGCTATCCCTCCGATTGCTACGTCCTTTCCTTTCGGAAATCATCTAAATCAGGAACTCTCGTGATCATTGATCCCCAAGACACGCGAAAGATCTCCCACGACTGGCGCGAGTACCTCCACGAAATGAAGGAGAGCTTCGCGGTTGCGCGCTGGGTCTATCGCGAATTCATCACCGCTGAGAGCCGACGCTGGACGCGGCGCATGCTCATCGCTCTGGCCATTTCTGTCACTGCGCTGAACGGGATCGCCTGGCTGGCGAAGTACCTGGTTGATGGCCTAATTCATCACGACGCACATGACATCAAGATGAGCTTCGTCGGAATGGCGGTGTGCGTTCTCATCTATGGATACTTCGATCGACTGCAGATGATCGCGCGCGAGTACGCCACCGGCCTAAACCTCACTCAGCTCAAGCGGCGCATGAACGAGCTCTTCTTCGAGAAGAGCATGGGGCAACATCAGCAGGAAAGCTCATACCTGAATACCGCCAATATCGAGCGCGGCAAAGGACGCATCGAGCAGCTCGAGAACATGCTCACGTTCGAAGGCTCGTCGGCGGTCATCTCGCTCACTGTGGCGC
>DATEMI010000050.1:0-6902 GCA_035275665.1 Terriglobales bacterium
AGCCAGACCGCCGGAAATCGTTGTCTTGCCGACGCCGCCTTTGCCGAGGGTGAGGGTGAGTTGAGTGCTGGGATCTGGCCAATCGACGGGTTGGAGCGAAACTTTACCAGTTTTCTTCGGTCGAACGGATTGCAGCTTCAGAGCCGCATGGTGCGTCTCGGAGCTGGCCACCCCGCCAGCTCCGACCCACCGCCTAGCGGCGGCGGTTCCGTACACGTGCTCGCCGAAGGCTCGCAGGTTCTCGATCCCGATCAGCGGTGCGCCCGGGTCTTCGCCGACACGAACCTCCGCATCCGGAAATCTGCGCGACACGAACTTGCGTGCCGCTTCGTACAGCCGAAACCGCTCCTGGCATCGCTTGCATGTGCTCTTGCGTGTTACTGCGCGATTGATTACTACCTCGGCGATCTCTGCTTCCGAGTCTTCCTCCAGCATGCTTGCGGTTCGCGATGCTTCTTCGAGCGAAAAGCGCTCTGCACTCGTGACCATCACTAGCCTGGCTTGTTCACTCGAGAGGGCTCGACGTAGGGAAGAGAGCACTGCGTCCCATTGATCGACGACGGCCGGCCGCTTGGCTCTGGTGCTTCCGCCGAAGTGTTCGGCCAGCACTTGATCGCGACGTCCGGAAAGTTCGAGGAAATCGAGAAAGCGGGCGAGCTGGTTGGGAATACGAAAAAGTTGAAGTGTATGTCCGATAGGGGCGGTATCGACGACGATCTCGTCAAATTTGCCGCTTTCGAGCAAATCTGAGATGGTCAGCAGCGCGCTGACTTCGGCGAGTCCGGGGAGCGCGGTTTGAAGAAACGACTCGATTTCATTCTGTGAAAGGAACGTTCCCTGTTCCATTAAGTCGGTGATTGCATCGCGATATTCGTCGAGGAACTCCTGGAATCTCGCTCCGGCATCAACTTGCCAGACCGAGAGCTTGCTTCTTCTCCCGGTTCGGAGATTCTGCAGTCCGGATTTCAGCTTCACATCCAGTACATCCTCCAGCGAGTGAGCCGGATCCGTGGAGATCAGGACTACGTTTCTTCCCTTTGTAGAACTCGCGTGAAGAGCATAAGCAGTACTGATGGTCGTTTTCCCCACCCCGCCTTTGCCGAGAAAGAAAGTGAGTTTGGGTCTGCGTTTCGGCATAGCGGGAAAGGCGAAGCGAGATCAAACAGGCGAGATAGCGTCGCAGAGTAATCGTACAGAAGTGCCGTCGGTAATGGCTCGTCCCCATGCCCCCGCCGCCGTTCTCGTTGCAACCGCAGCCTCATAAATGAGACACTAGGTAGGTCTAAGTGCCTGAAAACGCCAGCAACCTGGCGACTTTTGGGCGGCTGGGACATCGAATAGATGTCGGCTTCAACATCCCCGTAGGTCGGGCGCGAACCAGCGTAGTGGACCTACTGGAGCCGGCGGATTGCTTTCAACATCCCCGTTTCGAGCAGCTGAACCGAGTGAAAGCCGGCGGTTGTGTCGAGACTGAAGGCGGAAAACAGACGTGACGACTGCAACTGCACAGGCTTCCTGTTCGCTTGAGAACTACCTGGTCCTCCCTGATTACACGATGGATGAGCGCATTGCCGCTACCCGGCGTGAGCTGGGACGCGATTGCGTGATCTTAGGCCATCATTATCAACGAGATGAAGTGATCCGCTTCGCCGACTTTACCGGCGATTCCTACAAACTTTCCAAACTCTCGGCTCAGGCCGATGGTCGATTTATCGTCTTTTGCGGCGTGCACTTCATGGCGGAAAGCGCCGATATTTTGGCCCGCCGGGAGCAGCAGGTGATCCTGCCAGACCTGAATGCCGGCTGCTCGATGGCCGACATGGCCGAAATCGGCCAGGTGGAGGACTGTTGGGAGCAGCTGGAGCGGCTCGGCGCCCTCGAAAACGGCCTCATTCCACTCACATACATGAATTCCACCGCTGCGATCAAAGCCTTTGTCGGCGAGCGCGGCGGATTAGTTTGCACGTCGTCGAATGCCGGAAATGCCTTCCGCTGGGCCTACACAACGGCTCCGACAGTTCTCTTCTTACCTGACCAGCACCTGGGCCGGAACACCGCTTATGCAATGGGAATCCCGCTTTCTGAGATGGTGGTTTGGGATCCGTACATGCTGAATGGCGGAGTCACGTCGGAGCGTTTGCGATCTGCCAAAGTGATTCTCTGGAAGGGACACTGCTCGGTTCACCAGCGTTTCCTGCCTGAGCATGTGGACAAAGTTCGGGCCAAATATCCGGGAATTCAGGTGATTGTCCACCCGGAATGCCGTTGGGAAGTCTGCCAGAAAGCCGACCAACTCGGCTCAACCGAGCGACTGATCAGAATCATCGAAGAAGCTCCAGCCGGCACGACGTTTGCCGTCGGAACGGAAATTCACCTCGTGAACCGAATGGGCAAGCGCTTTGCTGAGCAGGGCAAAAACGTCATCACTCTCGACGATTCCGGCTGCCTGTGCACAACGATGTTTCGCATTTCGCCGCAGCACCTGGCTTGGGCGCTGGAGAACCTCGTCGAAGGCAACGTGGTCAATCGCATTCGAGTTGCCGACGATGTGAAGTATTGGGCCAAAGTCGCGCTGGATCGGATGCTGGAGATTGGAACCTAGTAGCAGCAGGATTTGAGCAAAAGCCCACTATGGCGAATCCAAAACAGAAGAGGACAGCCGTAAAACAGAGCTCGCGTCAGCAGAGCGAAAAAAGTTCAAATCATCGCAAGGCTGCGGTTCGCCTTGAGGGTGAACAACTGAAAAAAGCGACTGGTAAATTTCAGAACGAGCCTGACGAAAAGACGGCGCGCAGGCAATGGAAAGAAATCGAGCAGTCCATCTTTGGTGTGCAATATGACGACTGATGGCTCGCCTCAATTGGAAGTCTCTTCCTAAATCTGCTCGTGAACACCCTACGACACCGTACGAACTCGTGAGATCTCAACCGACGATCTGTTGAGATTGCAAAAGTGGATCGATCTTGACCCTGAGGTGCCTGCTTCCGAAGATTGGTGCAAAGATTTCGGATCATTCAAATTGGTGGGGACCGGCTCTCGGCCAACAACGTTTCTTAAGAAGAGATCAACCGTGTTGGGGCATTCGGCTGCCCTGATCCTGATGGGCAGCTTCGCAATCAATTAAAATAGTTCCCGACACCATGGCACAAAAGCATTTCACTCTGCAGGAAGCCCAAGTGCTGCTTCCTGTGCTCAAGTCGCTGCTGAAGCAGGCGATTGACGGCAAGAAGCTGATCGAGAGCATCGATGCCGAGTTCCAGGAGCTCGCACAGCGCATTTTCCTATCAGGCGGATTGCTGGTCGAGATCGGCAAAGTGGCAATGCGGCGTGCTGAGCGCGAGAAAACTGCGCAGCGGATTAAAGACGTGGTTGCCGAAATCGATGCCACCGGCGTTCAAGTAAAAGATCTCGATATGGGCCTCCTGGATTTCCCCTGCGTGGTCGATGGCAAGACAATTCTTCTCTGCTGGAAGATGGGCGAAGAGAAAATCACGCACTGGCACGACCTTGAAGAAGGCTATGCCGGCCGCAAGCTTATCGATGAGACCATCACGAAAATCAAGAAGAAGCCTAACTAGATTGGTCCACACCTGCTTCGGGAATCCTGGTTCCAGGCGATACAATTCTCAGTAGCCCCATTTCCAGATCAGACTGTTCGGTGAAGATTCATTCCGTCAAATTCTCAGTAACCCTCATTTTTGTCTGCATATCTGCAGCTCTGTTCTTTTCTGCTTGCGGCCATGCCGCCGGCAAGGAAGATGAAGTCCTCTACGTTACCGCAGCGCCACAAGCTGCCCTGCGGGATCGCGTGGCTCCCGTATATTCCAAAACGGGAATGGTCAAGAACGGCGACAAGGTCGTTATCCTCGAGCATGGCAAACGTTGGGAGCGCGTACGCAATGAAAAAGGCGAAGAAGGCTGGTTGCAGGACCGCTATCTCGTGGGAGAAGACGTCTATCGCGGCTTTCAGCAGCTCAATCGTGACCACCAGAAGGACCCTGCGCAGGCGTACGGCGTCCTGCGAAACGACTTTCGTCTGCATCTCACTCCCGGACGCGATACTGACCGCCTTTTCTTGCTGAAAGAAGGGGAGAAGATTGATCTCCTGCAGCGTGCGGCGGTTTCGCGTGCTGCAAGTTCCGCGCCTCCACCTCCAGTTCTGCAAGCGTCGGCAACCGCGACGGCGGAAAAGTCTGAAGAAAAGCAAGACGCAACCGACGCAGCGAAAGAAGACGAGACGGAATATAAGGGCAAGGAACAGCCACCGGCGCCTCCTCAGCCAACCAAGCCTGCCCCCGCCGCCAAAAAACTGTCCAAAGCTAAGCCGCAACTCGCCGACGAAAATCAGCCTGTGGTGCCTGCGGTCCCAATGGAAGACTGGTGGCTGGTTCGCACATCGCAAGGGCACAGCGGCTGGGTGCTGGGCCGGATGATCGACATCGATGTACCGCTCGACATCGCGCAGTACGCGGAAGGTCAGCGTATAGTGTCTTTCTTTCCGCTGACTAGCGTGCACGATGCCGAGCTCAATAAAGATGAGACTTATTATCTCGTTCTGTTGACCGAACCTAAGGATGGCATGCCGTTCGACTTCAACCAGGTCCGTGTCTTTAGCTGGAACGTGAAAAAGCATCGCTACGAAACGGCATACCGCGATCGCAACATCTTCGGCTTGTTACCAGTCTCGGTTGGCCAGGCACAGTTCGAAAACTTGGGAACAGAGCCGATCTTCACGATCCACGTGCGGGACGAAAACGGCAACACCGCCGAGCAGAAGTACCGTTTAGAAGGCGTAATGGTAAAGCGCGTTCTCGCGCCAGGCGAGAATCCGGTGAAAGCTGCTCCTGCGAATCCTAAATCCAGGGGCAAAGGGAAGCGATCAGCAAAGTAGCTGGTTCAGGTCTTCGCTTTTTCCTGATTCAGTTTCAAGGCTGCGTCAAAGTGCGCCGGAACCAACGGCTGATCCCGCTGAGGTCGCAGCGGGCATCAGGCTGTTGCATTCAAGAATCCAAGCAAGCCATGGCAGAAAAGGTGAAGCAGCTAGGGTTGAAGCGGGACTACGGAAAGTATCTCTACTTCCTCGATAAAGATGGCAATGTGTGCCAGAAGCCGAAGTCGGGTGAGGGCAAGACCGAGGTCCTCGTCGAGCATGCAGTGGATCGCGATAATCAGTTTCTGTACTTCATCGACAAAGAGGGCGACGTCTCTCGCTCGCCGCGTGTATCTCGGGGAAAGAACAAAGCTGCGTAGCGCGGTACCATTCCAGAGTGAGCACAGCCGACACTTGGAAGCTTCTTGTCTTCCGCGATGGACGGAGTGTCCGGAGCGGTCCAGAGCTGCTGCGGGGACTCTCGAACCAGGTCGAAGCTGTCCTGTCGCTCACTGATTTTTCCGGCCAAACTGCGCGTGATGAGCTGATCGATGCCCTCCTGCGCGCAGGCGAACTTGAGTGTGCTCTAGCCGATCAGGATGCCGGCAGCGAGGAATCGAGCACAATCGCCGAAGCTGCCAACCAGCTCGCGGCGGCGCTGATTATTCAATCGCCATCGCAAATGTCGCCGAATCTGGCAACCGCGCTCCGGCACTTACAAGTTCCACAGACACTCGCGTTATCGACTCCTGAAGGATTTTGCTATTACGCACTTCATCCGCTCGACTACGCCGATGTGCTCAACGAGCACGCGATCTCCCCGCCGGCCGCCGCAGTGGTTGGTATTCGCTCCATTGGTACTACGCTATCGGCGGTAGTGCGAGCGTGGTTTTCCAAAAAGGGAATTGCTTCCGAGCGAATCAGCGTGCGACCTGTCGGACATCCGTTCGATCGTCATCTTCCCCTCGCAGAAAACGAGCGGAAGTGGATCGCACGCCAGAACCGGCAGAATGCGCAGTTTTTCATAGTCGATGAAGGTCCAGGACTGAGCGGTTCATCCTTCCTCTCCGTTGCCGAGGCTTTGGTGGAGGAAGGCGTGCCTGCCGGGCGCATCGTTCTCATGCCAAGCTCCACGCCAAACCTCAACCAGTTGTTCGCCTCCAATGCCGCTCAGCGTTGGAGCCGGTTTCAAACCATTGCGCTGAAGCCTACGCGCTACGTTCCATCGGAAGCGGAGGAATATATCGGCGGCGGCGCATGGCGGAATCGCGTCTTCGATTCGGAAGCAGACTGGCCGGGAGTGTGGCCGTGGACCGAGCGCCAGAAATATCTTTCCCACAAAGGCACTTCCGTTTTCCGCTTTGACGGGCACGGACATTATGGAAAGGCAGTGCGTCAACGCTCCCAAATCCTGGCGAACCATGGGTGGGGACCACAGATCAGCTCTGCGGGAGATGGCTTCAGCGCATGCGAGTGGTTGAGCGGAGCGCGCTTAAAGTCGGCAAATCGCGAGGTGGTGACGCATTTAGCCCGATACTGCTCCTTTCGCAGCGAGTACCTGACTTCTCCGGTGGTTTCCGGAACGGAACTCGAGCACATGGCGCAGATCAATCTGGAGCGAGCACTTGGAGTATCTCGGCAACTCAAGTTACCGGTGGAGCGCCCAGTGATCGCCGATGCGCGCATGATGCCGTATGAATGGATTCTTCCAAATGACGGTCGTCTGCGAAAGCTCGATGCCGCAGATCATGGCGATAACCACTTTTTCCCTGGTCCAACTGACATCGCGTGGGATCTCGCCGGAGCCATTGTTGAGTGGAAGCTGAACGCAGAAGCTGCCAATCTGTTACTCAATGAATATCGCCAGATCAGCGGCGATGCCGTCGAGAAGCGTCTTCCCGACTACTTGATTGCGTATTCGTGCTTCCGCATGGCGTTCGTGCAGAGTGCAGCAAATTCCATATCCGAACCCGGAGAAGAATCCCGTCTGTTGCAGGAAGCAACCAGGTACAAAACTGCAGCATTGAAGCTA
>DATEMI010000051.1:0-5993 GCA_035275665.1 Terriglobales bacterium
CGGCAGCGGCGGCAATTATTGTTATTGGTCCGAAATTGGACGAGATGACAATGGTCGCATCTCACCACCTCTCGTGAATCAACAGGTGCGAGCGTCGTTGCCATGTAGTTTGGGAGTTGCCAGAGCGGGGCACTCTCAAACAAAAGCCGATTCGGGAATTGATCCCGGAACCAAGCCACGGTTACTTTGCGGTACTCTGGTGGAGAAGTCAAGAAAAAACCGTAAGAAAACCCAAACAAACTGGCAAACAACACCAGCGAAACAAGGGAGAAAACAGGTAAATGATCGGGCAATCCCGTGAATCTGCATGGCGTTTACTAACTGAATACACCCAGTCGGAAAGTTTGCGGAAACATGCTAGGGCGGTCGAGGCCTGCATGACGGCTTACGCGCGGAAATTCGCCCGTGACAACGGACTGAGCGAAGAGGAAGCCGCCGCGCTCGAGCTCAAGTACACGGTCACCGGCCTGCTGCACGACTTCGATTACGAAAAATTTCCCACGCCGCAAGAGCACCCCTTCGTTGGCAACAAGATTTTGGCGGAGCATGGATATCCCGACGAGATCCGCCGCGCCATCCTTTCCCACGCCGACTACGCCGGGGTCCCTCGCGAGACTCATATGGAGAAAGTTCTCTTTGCTTGCGACGAACTCGCAGGATTCATCACTGCAACGGCGTTGGTGAAGCCATCGAAGTCGCTAGCCGAAGTCGACGCAAAATCGATTCGCAAGAAGATGAAGGACAAAGCGTTTGCTCGAAGCGTCTCGCGTGACGACATCAGGAACGGAGCAGCCGCTCTCGACGTTGATTTGGACGAACACATCACGTTCTGCATTGAAGCAATGAAAAAGATCGCGCCCGAGTTGGGATTGCAACCGGGACTCCAGTCGTGTGCGTCGGTTTCCTCGAATATCGATCTCAATAAGGATTCCTCACCGCCAAGCACCGGCGGTGGGGAATGACAACCCCGGGCACCGCTACAATAGACTCACGGATGCTCCAAAAACCCAGATACACCCCCGAACACGCAAAGTCGGGCCTCGATTTCGACTTCCCTGAAATCGAAACCTGGCCAAACCAGTTCCCTGCTTACGAGATTGAGATCGACATCCCCGAATTCACCTCGGTCTGCCCGAAGACTGGCCTGCCCGACTTCGGCGTGCTCACATTGCGCTACATGCCGCGCAAACACTGCCTGGAGTTGAAGTCGTTGAAGGAATACCTGACCTGCTATCGGAATCTGGGAATTTTTCAAGAGAACATTGTGAATCGCGTTTTGGACGACGTAGTGCGCGCAGCCGATCCTGAATGGGCGCTAGTGCGAGGGATCTTCCGCCCGCGCGGCGGAATCGGAACGACCGTCGAAGCGCGCTGGCCGCGTCCGACAACAAGCAAGCGTAGCAACGGACAAAACCGCGCATGAACCGCGTTCCGCGGCCGGCCCTGGTGCTGGGTCTGCTCACCGCGCTGAACTTCCTGAATTACATCGACCGCTACATCCTTCCGGCAGTGCAGCCATTGGTCAAGCAAGAGTTCCATCCGTCAGATACGGCGCTTGGTGCACTGACCACTGTGTTCTTCGTCTTCTACATGTGCTGTGCTCCTGCAATTGGATTCCTTGCGGATCGCAAGTCGCGAAAGATGATCATCACCATCGGCGCGATTGTCTGGAGCGCAGCGACGCTGTTGACGGCAGTTACACACAACTTCACCGAACTGCTCGTTCGCCATACAGTTGTAGGCGTAGGAGAAGCTACGTTTTCGCTGATTGCGCCGGCTTACATTGCCGATCTTTATCCAGAAGAGCGGCGTGGACGCGTACTCGCGTTGTTCTATCTCGCCATTCCCGTCGGAGCCGCATTGGGATACATCATCGGGGGCGCGCTGGGCACGACGCACGGCTGGCGCTCGCCTTTCTACGTCTGTGCCATTCCGGGATTCATCGTCGCATTTGCGTTCTATTTCGCAGGCGCAGAGCCGAAGCGAGGGGCGAAGGAAGCTGGCCTTTTGACCGTTCAGCGCACCACATTTCGTGGCCTGTTGCGCAACCCTGCGTTCTGGACCGCAACCCTTGGTCTGGCGATGATGACCTTCGCCATGGGCGGAATTTCGGCCTGGATGCCGACATTCCTGGAACGGGAACGCGGCATTCCGCTCGACAAAGCTAATTACTACTTTGGAATCATCACGGTTATCGATGGCTTAGCCGGTACTGCGGTCGGAGGATGGCTCGGAGACCTGTGGCTGAAGCGCACCCGTTCTGCGTACTACTTTTTATCGGGTCTCAGCGTGCTGCTCGCGATTCCGGGTGCCTTGTACGCCTTCTACGGTAATCCCGTATGGATTTTTCCCGCCCTCGGCCTTGCCGAGTTCTTTCTCTTCCTCAACACTGGACCACTGAATGCCGCGATTGTGAACTCCGTGGCGGCTCCGATTCGGGCCACTGCGATTGGAGTAAATCTCTTCACCATTCACCTTCTTGGTGATGCCCTCTCACCCACAATCATCGGTGTAATCTCCGATCACGCTTCGCTGCGACTCGGCTTTTCTGTAACTCTGTTCGCAATGGTCATTTCAGGAATCATTCTGTTCATCGGCATGCGCTTCGCTCCGCCGCTTTCGTCTCAACAGCAACCCAACCTTGCAGGGGCCTCCGTTTGAGTCGCTGGATCTGGCTCGCCGTTGGACTGATCCTTGGAGCAGACTGGCTCCGCCGTTCTCTCGATGCTGTGCGCGGCATGGAAAAACTTGCCGATCTCACTCGACCGGAGTGGGACCGGGTTCCTGTACTCACTGGAGAGCAGCCGCGCGTTTCCGTAGTAGTACCTGCCAGGAACGAAGCAGCAAAACTAGAAGAATGCCTGCGCTCTCTGCTCACACAGGATTATCCCAAACTGGAAATCTGTGCTGTCGATGATCGTTCCAGCGATGAAACCGGAAGCATCATGGATCGGCTGCAACGCGAATATCCCGGCAACCTTGACGCAATCCACGTCGCTGAGCTTCCTTCCGGATGGCTGGGAAAGACACATGCGATGTGGCGCGGTGCCGCCGCGACCGAGAGCGAGTGGGTCCTCTTTACCGATGGAGACATCATCTTCCGTCCTGACGCACTTCGCCGCGCCATCACGTACGCCGAAGTCACTCGCTGTGATCATCTCGTCCTCTTCCCGACTCTGATCATGCACAGCATCGGCGAAAAGATGATGCTCGGCTTTTTTGGACTTGCGTCGTCGTTCCTGCTGCGCTCATGGAAGGTTCACGATCCTCGTGCCAGAGACTATGTGGGAGCCGGAGCATTCAATCTCATTCGCCGGAGCGTCTACGAAAACCTAGGCACCTATCAAGCGCTGAGGATGGAAGTGATCGATGATCTCAAGCTTGGCCAAGCAGTGAAGGAGCACGGGTTCAAGCAGGACTGTGTCCGTGGCCCCGGACTCATCGAGCTTCGCTGGGCGGAAGGCGCCTTCGGCGTGGTTCGCAATCTGCAGAAGAACATGTTCAGCCTTCTGAGCTTCAGTTGGCCGCTCGCTCTTCTCGCGAGCATCGGAGCTTTGATCTATCACATAGGCCCGTGGATCGGGATCTTGCTAGCGCCAGGAATTTCCAAATTGGGATTCGCAGTGGCGTTGTTCTCAATTTTCTTGCTTTACGCTCGTGTCTCCCGGGCATTTCACGTTGCACCCTTGTACGTCTTCACCCATCCGATCGCAGCCCTGATGTTCGTGTACACGCTGCTGAATTCGGCGGTGAGTTCCGTCATTCACGGAGGCGTGTTGTGGCGAGGAACGATCTATTCGCTGGATGAAATTCAAGAAGTGGCGTCCCAGAGCCGTGAAGAGCGGCTGCAACGCCGCACAGAACAGGTGACGAGATAAGCAGCCCTGGCGGGCCGCGCTTTAGTCAACTAACCGCCCAACTCCCTCACGAGCGCCTGTGCCAGTCCATCCATGGTGAACTCATCGGCTTCTACATGAACCGGCAATGCATACTCGCGCAAAGTTTCTGACGTGACTGGGCCGATCGATGCAAACTTCGTTTTTGCCAACTTGGCTGGAATATCCGTTCCAAGGACGATGGAAAGAAAGTTCTTTACTGTTGAAGAACTCGTAAACGTGATCGCGTCGGGAGGATCACTATCGGCGAATATTTTCTGCAATCGCTCCTTTGCGCCCTCGGGAATTACTGTTTGGTAAGCCTCGACCACATCCACCTGCGCTCCAGCGCCCCGAAGCTCTTCAGGGATCACATCACGAGCGACTTTGGCGCGCACAAGCAAAACTCGTTCGCCTTTCACTTGCTTCCGCAGCACGTGTACGACTTCTTCGGCTACATATCGCGACGGCACCAGATCGACCACAAGTCCGTGGTCTTGAATGCGTTCTTCGGTCGCGGGTCCGATCGCCGCAATCTTGAGATGCTGAAGCGAATCGATGCTGAGCCCAAGAGGCTCCAGGCGCGAGAAAAGTGCTTCCACTCCATTTACGCTAGTGAGGATGAGCCAGTCGTATTGCAAGATGTTCTGTAAAGCTTCGTCCAGAGCTGAGAACGAATCAGGCGGACGAATCTCGATGACCGGGGCTTCGATCACTTCGGCGCCGCAGCCCCGTAGCAGCGAAGAAAGCCCTTCCACCTGCTTATGTGCGCGGGTGACTACGATGCGTTTTCCCGCAAGGGGACCAGCGGTCACCAACTCGGCAATGCGCTGCGATTCACGATCTGTGACTTTCTTCTTTGCGGGCATGAATATCGCAGGATACTACGGCTGCTGCGGAACAGATGTCACGCTTCCATAAACGGATTCGAGAATTCGTCTGGCGCCTTTTGCCAGCAGCGCCTCGCCGACCTCTGTTCCGAGCTTCTCCGGATCAGAGCCCGAGCGCAGCTCGCGAACGATCTCTTCGCCATCGGGACTCGCCACGACTGCCTTGAGAAAAAGCTTCCCGTTTTCATAGCGAGCGTAAGCTCCGATAGGAACTTGGCAGCCGCCGCCGAGCGCATTCAGCGCCGCCCGCTCGCATTCGACTGCAGCTCGCGTTGGACCATGGTCAAGAAACTTCAGTGCTGAAATCGTTGCCGAGTCAATGGAGCGGGCTTCGATCGCCAGGGCCCCTTGGCCTGCCGCAGGACACATCTGCTCAGGATCGAGCCGCATACGAACGGAGTTGATGAGTCCCAATCTGGAAACGCCCGCCGCAGCCAGAATGATGGCATCAAACTCGCCCGACTGCAGCTTGCGCAGGCGGGTATCGACGTTGCCGCGCAAGGGAATGATTTGAAGATCGTCGCGCATGGTATGAAGTTGAGCCTGGCGACGCAAACTGCTCGTGCCAACTCGCGCCATTGCCGGCAGCTCTTCAATTCGAGAATACCTGGCGGACACAAATGCGTCTCGCGGATCTTCCCGCTCCGGAACGGCAGCAATCACGAACTCGGGTGCGAGCTCGGTAGGTAAATCCTTGAGGCTATGCACCGCGAGATCGATCCTGCGGTCGAGCATCGCCTCCTCAATTTCTTTGGTGAACATTCCTTTCGTGCCCACCTTCGCAAGCGCAACGTCGGTGATCTTGTCGCCCGTGGTTTTGATTACTTCGATCTCCACAATATGTCCATGATTGCGCAGCAGATCAGCAATGTGGTTTGCCTGCCACAGCGCTAGTTGCGAACCGCGGGAACCGATGCGGAGATGAGCCATTTACGGACGTGCAGTGAACTTCAGAATGGAAATGTCAGCTTCAGAAATCTCTGGAGAAGGTTTGGATCGCGCAGAAGCAGAAGGCTTCGACTGTTCCTCCGCGTTAGCAAAACCATTGGTGTGAGAGGCAAGTTCCAATCCAAACAGGGTGCGCAGGATCTCCGAGGTAGTCGTCACCTCGTCGGATCCACTTGCGCTTTTAAGTGCGGAGATCGGAGAATGCAGGATTTTGTTCACGATGCTGCGCGTGAGATTTTCGATTGCGCTCTGCTGTTCCACTGTAACCGGACCAAGCTTC
>DATEMI010000052.1:0-13345 GCA_035275665.1 Terriglobales bacterium
GCCGAGTGGAGCGACGGCAAAGGGCACGTGGTGATCGATGAGACGCCGATCGGTAACATTGCCGAGTTGGAAGGTTCGCCAGAATGGATCGACCGCACCGCAGGACTCCTGGCTATAAAGGAATCCGAGTACATCACGGCAAGCTACGCGCAGATGTTCATTGACTGGAGAACAAAGACGAGCAGCAAAGCGCGCGAGATGACGTGGGCGGAGACGGGGAGATCAGTACCGTACTGACGATCGATTAAGCTCCGCAGCACTTCTTATATTTCTTGCCCGATCCACAGGGACAAGGATCGTTGCGGCCGACTTTGTCCCCAACCCTGCGCTGCTGGACACCGCCATCACCTGCGCCCGCCATGCGCGCTGCCTGCAACTCGCGTTCTTTCTTGCGCATGAACTCGCGCTCCATGTCATCCATGGAGGTTGCTGCCCGCCGATTCCCATTATGGGCTGGAGGCGGAGCAACGGCGCGCGTCGGATCGAAGGGAACGCCATCCATGGTCAGGCCATCCGAGGGCGGAAGAGGGGCAGCCTGGCGGCGCGGTTCAGCTTCGATTACCTGCAACAGATATAGATAGCGAACCGTCTCTTCCTGGAAGCGCTGCATCATCGCTTCGAACATCTCGAACGACTCGCGCTTGTACTCGACCAGCGGGTCGTGCTGTCCGTATCCACGCAGGCCGATGCCTTCCTTCAGGTGATCCATGCTGAGCAGGTGGTCCTTCCACTGCCCATCGAGGACGCTGAGCATGATCATGCGCTCGTGATAACGCATCGCCTCGGCGCCAATCAGCTGCTCTTTGGCGTCGTAACGCTCTTTCAGTTTGCCGAAGATCGCGTCTCCCAATTCGGAACGATTGAGACTTTCGAGATCGAGACCTTCGGTTGCTAAATCGACTCCAAAGCGGGTGAATATCTGCTGCTTCAAAGCATTCAGATCCCACTGTTCGGCGTGCTGGTCGCGTGGAGCGTACTGATCAAGTAGATCGCCGACGGTTCCCGAAACATAATCTTCAAGGATGAGGTCTTTCTGATCGAGGCCTTCAAGCAACTGCCGACGCAGGCCATACACGGCCTCGCGCTGCTTGTTCATCACGTCGTCGTATTCGAGCAGGTGCTTGCGCGATTCGAAGTTCTGCGCTTCGACCGTCTTCTGCGCGGCTTCAATACGGCGCGAGATCAGCTTCGATTCGATCGGAATACCTTCTTCCATCCCTAGCCGCTGGAGCAGATTCGAGACCCACTCCTTAGCGAAGATGCGCATGAGGTCGTCTTCCAGCGAGAGATAGAAGCGCGAAGAACCGGGATCGCCCTGGCGACCCGCTCGTCCGCGAAGCTGGTTATCGATACGCCGCGATTCGTGGCGCTCGGTGCCAAGAATGTGAAGCCCGCCGACTTCGATGACCTTGTCGTGCTCAGCCTGAATCTGCTGCTGATGTCGATTGAGCGCCTCTTCCCATTGCTGGACATCGACTTCATACTCGGCCCCCTGGTAGTAGAAGCGCGTGAGATTGGCCGAGGCGGCGATTGGGGAGAGTTCTCCTTCAGCAGCGCCGACAGACCGCGCTAATTGTTTCTTCAGCAATTCTTGCTTGGCAAGGAATTCCGCATTACCACCAAGCAGAATGTCAGTACCGCGACCGGCCATGTTGGTCGCGATGGTGACCGCATCAAATCGTCCCGCCTGCGCTACGATTTCGGCTTCGCGTTCGTGGTACTTGGCGTTGAGAACTACGTGCCGCACGTTCTTTCTTTTCAGTAACTCGGATAACCGCTCCGATTTTTCGATTGACGTGGTTCCCACGAGCACCGGCCGACCTTCGTCAGCAATCTTTTGAATCTCGTCAGCGACCGCATAGAACTTTTCTTTTTCCGTGCGATAAACGATGTCAGGATTCTCAATTCGCAGCAGCGGCTTGTTCGTCGGAATCACGATGATGTCTAAGCCGTAGATCTTTTCGAACTCAGCCGCTTCCGTTTCCGCGGTACCCGTCATGCCGGCCAGCTTGCGGTACATGCGGAAGTAGTTCTGGAAAGAGATCGTCGCAAGCGTCTGGTTCTCGCGCTCGATCTTAACGTTCTCTTTCGCTTCCACTGCCTGATGCAGACCGTCCGACCAGCGGCGGCCGGGCATCATACGGCCAGTGAACTCGTCAACGATGATCACTTCGCCGTCTTTCACCACGTATTCAATGTCGCGGCGATAGAGGGCGTGGGCTTTGATCGCGGTCTCGACGTGGTGCTTCCAGCCCCAGTTTTCCGGATCGGCGACGTTGCCGATGCCCAGCATCTTCTCGACTTTTTCCCAGCCCTGCTCGGTGACCGTCACTGTGCGGTGCTTCTCGTCGATGGTGTAATCGCCGGTGAAGATCGTCTCTTCGATGCTTTTCTCAATCTCCTCGCCTTTTTCCAAAGCGGGAATAATGCGGTTGACCTTGTAATACTTGTCGGTCGATTCCTCGCTGGCCCCGGCGATAATCAGCGGCGTACGCGCTTCATCGATCAGGATCGAGTCGACCTCATCGACGATGGCGAAGTGATGCCCGCGCTGCACGCAGTCCTTCAAGTCGAACTTCATGTTGTCGCGCAGGTAGTCGAATCCGAACTCGTTGTTCGTGCCGTAGGTGATATCAGCGCCGTAGGCTTCGCGGCGCTCGTTATCGTCGAGATCGTGGACGATTACACCGACCGACAGACCGAGGAAGTTGTAGAGTTTACCCATCCATTCGGAGTCGCGCTTGGCAAGGTAGTCATTGACCGTGACGACGTGTACGCCTCGTCCGGCAAGAGCGTTGAGGTAAACGGGAAGGGTTGCGACCAGCGTTTTACCTTCACCGGTCTTCATTTCCGAGATCTTGCCCTGGTGCAGCACCGAGCCGCCAATCAACTGCACGTCGAAATGCCGCATGTTCAGCACGCGGCGTCCAGCTTCGCGCACTACGGCGAACGCCTCGGGAAGAACGTCTTCTAAAGCTTCCTCGAGGACCGGGTCGCGCTTGTCCTTCTTTGAAGAAGGGGAGGTTGTCGGAATAATGTCTTCTTCAGAGGGCAGTTCATTCGGTGCAGCGCGCTGGATGCTCTCGCGGACCCGCTGGCGAAATTCCTCGGTCTTAGCCCGCAGCTCGGCGTCGGAGAGCTTCTGCATCTCCGCTTCGAGCGCGTTTACCTGGGCCACCATGGGCCACAAGCGCTTCATTTCGCGCTCGTTCTTGGTCCCGATGACCTTGGAAATAATGGTTCCGATCAAAAGCTTAGTTCCTTTGGCCCGAAGGGCGTAGGCGGGGACATCACTTCGCGTCGCCAGGCAAGGCACACGCCAGCCTTGGGCGGGAGAGGTCCATAGAAAAGCCTAACACATTGGATGCTGATGGTTTCTCCCGGTCGCAAGCTTGGAAAAGCCGAACACAAAGGGTCACGACGGCAAAAAAGACAAGGTCACGAAGAACTTGGTTTATTACACTATCCCCATGCTTCTCTCCGGAATTTTCCCCGCTCTAACCACGCCGTTCTATCCCGATGGACGCTTGTATTTGAAGAAGCTCGAGCATAACGTCGATCGCTATTCACGCACGCCCATCGCCGGCATGGCGATTCTCGGCTCGACAGGCGAAGTTGTGATGCTCTCTGAAGAAGAACAGCGCGAGGTCCTGCGCGTGGCGATCGAGGTGGCTGCGCCCGAGAAGGTGCTGCTCGCGGGGGTTGGACACGAGTCGGCGATTCGCACCGTTGAAGCTGCCGAGTTTGCTGCCAGGCTCAACTATGACGTCGCGCTCGTCCGCACGCCGCACTACTACCGTCCGCAGATGAAGTCGGATAATCTGCTGGCCTACTACCGGTTCGTCGGCGATCGTTCTCCGATTCCTGTGCTGCTGTACAGTGTTCCGCCGTTCACGGCCTACGATCTGCCTGCCGAAATCATTCAGGAATTGGCGGAGCATCCGAACATCATCGGCATTAAAGAATCCAGCGGCGTGATCGAAAAGATCGACGATGTAGTCGCGCGAACAAGACAGATAAAGCATACGGCGAATGCTACGGAAGTCTTCCACGCAGTGACCGGCCGCATGTTGCTCCGCGTAATTGAACCGGCCGGCGAGTTGGTCAGCGCTGCTGCCCTGGCGGGGACTGGCACGACTGGACCATCGACTCTGAGCCCTCGCCCTTCACCGGCAGTGAAAGTCATGCGCAAGAAAGAAGTTGGTTTCCAGTTGCTCGCGGGATCGGCACAGAAGCTGTTGCCCTCGCTTGAAGCCGGTGCCGCGGGCGCCGTGCTCGCGTTTGGCGCGGCGGCTCCTACCGCGTGCTTTGAAATCTACACAGCCTGGAAAGATGGCGACAAAGAACTAGCGCAGCTCAAGCAGCAGCGCATCGTTGAACCGGCTACGCGTATCGCGAGCCAGATGGGTATTCCCGCTCTGAAATACGCGCTCGATTTGAACGGCTACTATGGAGGCCCGCCGCGCCTGCCATTTCTGCCCCTCACCGGCGAACAGCGTGCAGAAGTTCAAAAACTAATGGTAGACGTAAGGAATTAAGTCTTCGCCGGGTTCGCCCCCGACTCTGCTTCCGGTCCACGCGTTCGTGTGGAGCTGGCATAGTTTCCAGCTCAATGGCGGTTTCAAATCCGATACTCTGCCCTTTTAACGAGCACTATTCTCTCGATAAAATAGTCCTGTTCAGACCAGAGCTGCGGAAACCTGCCGAGGCAGGCGCAGCGTCCAAAATTACACAGGCTTCAGAGCTGCGCCGGCTTCGAAGCTTCGGAGCTCTTTACCGGATGCGATTTCTGTCCCCCGCGATTATTCTGTTTCTCTCACTTTTCGTTCAGGCACAAACCTTTATTTCTGTAGGTCCGGATGGCGGTGATGTCCGCAGCCTTTCCGCCGACCCGAGCAATCCAAGCCGCATTCTGCTGGGAACCAGCGCCGGACAGGTCTATGAATCAGACGACGCAGGCAAAACCTGGCAGCGGTCTGTCCGAATCGGAAAAGGAAACGACTACGTAGTCGATCACATCCTCTTCGATCCGCATCAGCAAGGCACGATCTATGTTGCAGCGTGGACGCTGGAGCACGAAGGCGGTTCAGTCTTCAAGAGCACCGACGATGGCCATACCTGGCAGCCACTCTCGGAAATGGAAGGTAAGTCGATCCGTGCAATGGCCATAGCGCCATCCGACCCGAACACTCTGGTTGCCGGCGCTCTTGATGGCGTCTATCGCACGCGCAATGGAGGTGACACTTGGACTCGCATCTCGCCGGAATCGAGTGTCGAGATCAAGAACATTGAGTCCATCGCAATCGATCCCAACGATCCTGAAACGATCTATGCCGGAACCTGGCACCTTCCATGGAAGACCACTGACGGCGGACGTTCCTGGCACAACATCAAGAACGGCGTCATCGACGACTCCGATGTCTTCTCGATCATCATCGATCCTACGCAGTCGCAGGTAGTCTATGCCAGCGCGTGTTCAGGCATTTACAAGAGCGAGAGTGCAGGCGAGCTCTTCCACAAGATCCAGGGTATTCCGTTTTCGGCACGACGCACGCGCGTGCTCAAGCAGGATCCGGAGAACCGTGACGTAGTTTATGCAGGGACGACGGAAGGACTGTTCAAGACTTCCGATGCCGGCAAAACGTGGCGCCGCATCACCTCGACGGACGTTATTGTCAACGACGTGCTGATCGACGCGCACAACACGAATCATGTGATGCTGGCGACGGATCGCAGCGGCGTGCTTGCCAGCAACAATGCCGGCGCAAGCTTTGAGACCTCAAATACGGGATTCGCCCATCGCCAGGTGGCTGCTCTTGCCATCGATCCTGAAGACAACAACACGCTCTACGCAGGACTTATCAATGACAAGCAGTACGGCGGAGTATTCGTGAGCCACGACCAGGGCGCGCACTGGAAGCAACTCAGCACCGGCCTCGACGGACATGACGTATTCTCTTTGCAAAAATCTCGAGCGCATCTCTTGGCCGGCACGAGCAACGGTGTCTATGAATGGTCATCAGCACCGGCTCGCATTGCAGGCAAGGGAACTGGCGCCGCTAAGGTTTCAATTGAGCGCTGGCGTCCCCTCGATCGCATCGCGAACGTCAATATCGTTACCGTTCGCAAGGCGACCAGGACGCGGAAAGCAATTACGCGCAAGGTAATCAAGCCAGGCACGCTCAAAGCTCGCGTCGCGGCCATTGAAGTTCGCGATAATCGCTGGATCGCCGCCGGCACTCAGGGACTCTTCGAGAGTTCCAATTCAGGCAAGACATGGGAAGGCGGCCCGGTGCTCGGCCACTCCGATTTCACTTTGGTTCGCGTAACGCCTGAGCTGATGGCGGCCGCCGGCCATAATTTTCTGCTTGTCTCTCCAGGCAGGGATTCAGCCGATGCGAAATCAACGTGCAAGCTTCTTGAATGCACGTGGACTGAGGCGATGCTGCCGAAGGTGATCAATTCGATCAGCGATCTTGCTGTAGGCACGGATGACAGTCTGTGGCTCGCATGCCGTGAAGGTCTCTACCGCAGCACTGATCTGGGAAAGACCTGGACGCGCCTGGAGAGGCTTCCGGTCGTAAACCTAGCCTCGGTCTTCTACGATGCGACGCAGCACCGCGTCCTCGTCACCGCACTCAACTCCACCGAAGTCTTTTCCAGCGATGACGACGGAAAAAACTGGCAACATCGCGATTCGGGCTGGCTGCTGCGAACGATCACAAACGATAACGGACGCCTGGTCGCATCTACCGCCTTCGACGGCGTAGTGGTCGAATCAGCATCTCGGGCGACAGCAGGAACGTCATCCAGCTCCGAAGGAGTGAGATAGACAAGGCTCGTAGCGACTCATCCCGTCTATTGCGTCGGGGCAAACGTCTAAAGATTGCCCTGCCGACTCTTAAGCTCTTAAAAACAAAGACATTCCGACGGCTCTAATTTTTGTACGCAATTCGTAACAAGCGCGTTTTTCTGCGCATTGATCCTCCTGCTTGTGACATTGTGGGCCGCGAAGCGCCCATGTCGCATACCGTTCTTATTGTTGAGGACAACCCCGATATCCGGGAAATCCTCGAGATCACGCTTTCAGATGCGGGCTTTGTCGTGGTGGCGGCCGAAACCGCTCGGGAAGCGATGCAGCAATTGGAACGGCTCAGCCGCCTCGATCTGGTGTTGACTGATTTCAACCTCCCCGATGGCAGGCAACTGGTTCCCAACCTCAAGAAGCTGCGGCCGGAGCTGCCTGTAATCGTTCTTTCTGGAGACGCTTACAGCGCACAGGCCGCTCTTCCTCAAGCAGATGCGGTGCTAGGAAAGCCGGTCACTGGAACTGCGTTAGTGACGGAAGTCCGACGCTTGCTTTCGGCAGCGTGAAATGGAAGAACCATCGGATCGACTGGACCCGTGCTCGCCCCGTTCTTAGTCGAAATGTCATCAGCTTTCCTTGCGTCCCCGTCTTGTCTCCCTCGCAGAAAACCTGTCCCATATCACCGCAGATCGGCAGGGTTCGGTGCTGCTGCGTCCTCCAACCCAAGCCGTACTATGCACTTCCGGATAGACGCACGGCCTCAGGACTCTGGTATCCTTAACGATCGATGAAGGTGCTGTTCCTAGTCCTCCTCATTTCAGTAACCGTTTTGGCGGGAAGCATTACCGGTGTCCTGCTTCTTATCCGGCGACACCGCATGCGTCTGTCCGATGCCAAACTTCGCCGCGAGCTGGAAGAGATCGAACGCGAACAGCGTAGCTTCGACCATAACGCTTAACCTAATCAGCAGCTTCGATACAGCGGAGACAGCAAGTGCAAACTTTTGCAGATCGCGCGACCGAGCAGTCCAAACTTCTAACAAATAGCCGGTTGATAGATGCCTGCGCGATCGTAGGCGGAAGCTTGCTGATGGCTCTCTGCGCGCACGTTTCCATTCCGCTGTGGTTCACGCCGGTGCCGATCACGCTCCAGACCTTCGGCGTGATGCTGCTGGCCCTGACTCTGGGCGGATGGCGCTCGGCCGCGGCTATGGTCCTGTACTTGATCGAAGGAGCTTCCGGTTTTCCCGTATTCAGTCCTCATGGCTTCGGCGGCGCCGCACAACTGATAGGGCCGACTGGCGGATTTCTGTTCTCTTATCCATTTGCGGCATTCGTCGGCGGGCTGATTGCACACAAGATGTTGCAGCGTTCGCGAGTATTCGCTTTTGCTGCCGGAGCCCTCGCTACCGAGTTCATCATTTTTCTATTTGGAGCAACCTGGCTCGGTTTGCTCAGCCATCAGCCCGTTCGCGCCATCTTGATCGCGGCGGTTCTTCCGTTCCTCCCAGGGGAAGTGCTGAAGGGCATTGGAGCGATCACGCTGGCACTCGGGAAGAGCCTGCGAGCGCGCCAAGCCTGATCTCAATTCTTCTTGCGCAAACTACCTGATCGATTTTCTCTCGCAGAGGGTACACTTAAGTACGCCATGTCCAGCTCCGTTTCGTCTATTCCGTCTGGTTCCGTCGTTCCTCAACTGCGAGAAATTTCTGTAGCCCATAGTCCTGACTCGGACGATGCCTTCATGTTTTACGGCCTCGCCACCAACAAGGTACGAGTACCCGGACTGAAGTTTACGCACACACTCTCGGACATCGAGACGCTCAACCGCAAAGCGCGCGAAGGCTTCTACGATCTGACGGCGGTCTCGTTCCATGCATATCCGTATCTGCAGGATCAATACGCGCTGCTGCCCAGCGGCGGCAGCGTTGGCGAAGGCTACGGGCCGATGATCGTCGCCAACAAGGAGCTGACGCCAGAGCAGATCAAAACGAAGAAGGTTGGGGTTCCGGGAACGCTGACGACCGCGTACCTTGTTCTCAAGCTCTTCGCTCCGGAAGTGCAGACGGAAGTCGTTCCTTTCGATCAGATCATTCCGCAGATCCTCGAAGGCCGCTACGAAGCCGGACTCATCATCCACGAAGGTCAGCTCACTTATTCCAAATCGGGACTGCATCGCGTCGTCGATTTTGGAAAGTGGTGGCGCGAGCAGACTGGATTGCCTCTGCCTCTGGGCGGCAATGCAATTAAACGCGATCTTGGCCCTGAGCTCATGCACGAAGTTTCGGTCGCAATGCGCGACAGCATCCAGTACGCGCTCGATCACCGCGACGAAGCGCTCGAATATGCCATGCAGTTCGCACGCGATCTCGATCGCCAGTCGGCGAGCAAGTTCGTGAGCATGTACGTGAACGAGCGCACACTCGACTATGGCCAGGAAGGTCGTGCGGCGATTGTGCGTCTGCTGGAGATGGGCTACGAGCAAGGCATCATTCCCCACAAGCCGCGAGTGGATTTCATCGAGTAGCACTCCTGGACAATTCCTCTGAACAAGTGTTTGAGTGGGAAGCCCCCAAGTTATTTGGGTGGAAGCCCCCGACTTTAGTCGGGGGGCGAGGCTTTTAACCCTCGTTCACGAAGCCAGCCAACCCTCGCGCTTTAGCGCTGGCGCACGCGCGTGTAGCGCGCTACTTCGCGAGGCACGAACCCTATGGCACCGTTTCGCATCAGCGCTTTGGCATCTCATCGGCGCTGAAGCGCGACTTCGTAGCTACATGCCTTCAACAAGACCTGAAGGCCTCGCCCCCGACTGGAAGTCGGGGGCTGCCAGCCGAGGAACATCTCCTCCGTCGGAGTCAGCTGTCGAAGGACTGTTCGTGTCCTCTGGAATAGTCCGCAACTTTGCATACGCACACAGCCGCGCTACATACACGAAGTCCGCGCAAAGAAAGTAGAGGAGAGAAATCGCAATCAAATCAGCGGCCACCAAACGCGGATTCGAGACGAGCGCGGCCACAGCAAACGAGAGAATCAAGGCCATAACGAAACACGCACCGCGAATCACTCCACTCACGACTGACACTTCTACGAGACGATCGCGATTGCCGCGTGCGAACTCCCACACGCCCGTAGCGAGCTTCCCATTTCCGGAAACAGCAAGAACAGGCGCAAGAGATAAATACCAATTCAGCGTCGCCCAAGCGACCACGATCAGAACAAATGCAGGGAGCAAAATCCCAAGCGTCACGCCAATGTTCGGTACCATATCGCGAGATACTGCCGTTCCAAGCAAGCCTGCAACAACTCCCGTAGCAATCCACGCCAGGACCGCAGCGAACGCGATGCCCGCACGCGCAACGCTGATCGCAATGCACACTCGGAGCTTTGCTCCGGGAGCAAGCGCCGGCCGAGCGAGAGTAGCGTGGCGTCCAAGCGAATTCAGCACGATCCAGCACAGCGCGAGAAAGATGCCGGCAGCGATGCCGACGCGAATGAGTGCGCGTCCAAGAGCAAGCGCGGTTGAGGCGATAGTCTGCGCCGTTTCCCAGACTGAGAGCGTGCTGGAGGTACTGAAAAAGCGACTGTCGACAGGCACGTTACCCAGTACCGCAAAGACCGACAGCCAGAGCACAAAAAATGCGATTGCGCCAAAAGTCCAGCGCCAGCCGATCTCGATCAGAAGCAGCGCGGGATCGCGCAGCACCTCACGAAATCCTTCGCGGACTGGATTGGTCGGCATGGCTATCGCGCGACGATGTTGACGAGCTTGTCCGGAACCACGATCACCTTCACGACTGACTTGCCTTCCAGCAAAGCGTGAATCTTCTCATCGGCCAATGCGCGCGTCTGCAGTTCGGCCTCGGGCAACCCGGCAGGCACCGTGATTCGAGAGCGATTCTTGCCATTCATCTGAATGGGAATCTCGATCTCCTCTTCGCGTGCCAATTCGGGATCAAACTTTGGCCATGGTTCGCGAAGCAACTGCGAACGTTCGCCCAACGTCTCCCACAACTCTGAAGCCAGATATGGAGCGAACGGCGCGAGCATCAACACCAAATCGCGCAACATGAGCCGAACCTGCTGCGGCGAGACTTCGCTCGATGTAATCTGCGCGTCGGCCGCGCTGATGGCGTTCACCAATTCCATAATGGCGGCAATCGAAGTGTTGAAATGCCATCGACCTTCGAAGTCGGTGGACACCCGCCGCAAAGTCTGGTGCAACTTGCGCTCGAGATCGCGCGCGACGGAACTGCTTGCACGAGCTGACGGCCTTCCATCACTTCCAGCGCTCTTTGCGCTTTGCAGCGCGGCATAACGTGTGACGAGACGATGGACTTTGACCAAGAATCGGCTTATGCCTTCGACTCCATTTTCCTGCCAATCCAAATCGCGATCTGGAGGAGCGGCGAAGAGCGCATACACACGCGTGCTGTCGGCGCCGTAGCGCGAAACCATGTCGTCCGGCGAGACTACGTTGCCTTTGCTCTTCGACATCTTCGCGCCGTTCTTGATCACCATGCCCTGGGTGAAGAGTCGTTCCACCGGCTCCGAGTTCTTGATCAATCCCAAATCCCGCATTACCTTCGTCCAGAAACGGGAATAGATCAGGTGGAGAATGGCGTGCTCGACGCCGCCGATGTACTGATCGATCGGGAACCAGTACGATGCAGCCTTACTGTCGATAGCTGCCGTCGCGAGCTTGGCGCTGGTGTAGCGATAGAAGTACCAGGATGAATCGACGAACGTATCCATCGTGTCCGTCTCGCGACGCGCCTTGCCGCCGCACTTCGAACACTTGGCATTCACGAACTCCGGAACCCGACCCAAAGGCGAGCCGCCCTGTTGCGTGATCTCAACGTTATCGGGCAAGAGGACCGGCAGATCCTTTTCGGGAACGGGAACAATGCCGCACTTGTCGCAGTACAGCATCGGGATCGGCGTTCCCCAGTACCGCTGGCGAGAAATTCCCCAATCGCGCAAGCGATAAGTCACCGTGCCTTTGCCGAAGCCTTTTTCTTCGGCATAGCGCGTCATCTTCTGGATCGCTTCCTGATTGCCAAGTCCGCTGAACTCGCCTGAATTGATAAGCAGACTGTCCATCGCGGTGTAAGGAAGGGTTGCTTCTTCGGGCCGGCTTTCTTCATGGCGCCGAGGAAGAATCACAATGCGAATTTCGATGTCGTACTTCTTGGCAAACTCGTAGTCTCGCTCATCGTGTGCGGGCACGGACATGATCGCTCCGGTCCCGTACTCCATCAGGATGTAGTTCGCGACCCAAATCGGGAGTTTTTCCTGATTGAACGGATTGATCGCGTACGCGCCGGTAAAGAAGCCGTGCTTCTCTGTTTCGCCTATGGTTCCCGCCTCGCGCGCGCGACGCTGCTCGTCGACAATTGCATCCAATTTCGTGAGCAATTCGGGATCATTGCCAATCAATCGCGAAACAACGGGATGCTCCGGTGCGAGCTGGAGTGAAGTAGCGCCGAAGATCGTATCGATGCGCGTCGTGAAAACCGTGATTTTTTCGTCGGAACCCGCGACTTTGAACTCGACCTGCGCGCCCTCGCTGCGCCCGATCCAGTTGCGCTGCATAATGCGCACTTTCTCCGGCCAGCCATCGAGCTTCTCGATATCGCGAAGCAGCTCTTCCGCGTAATCCGTGATGCGGAAAAACCATTGCTCTAAATCGCGCTGCTCAACCTGCGTTTCTTCATGCCGCCAGCAGCAGCCGTTCACGACCTGTTCATTGGCAAGCACGGTCGCGCATTCCGGACACCAGTTCACTTTGCTCTTGCGCCGGTACGCCAGGCCGCGTTCGTAGAACTTCAAGAAGAACCACTGATTCCAGCGGTAATAATCGGGCAGACAGGTCGTGACCTCGGTATTCCAGTCATAGGAAAAGCCGAGGCGCTTCATCTGCCGCTTCATGTTCTCGACGTTGTTCAGGGTCCACTCGCGCGGCGGCGTGTTGTTCTTGAGCGCCGCGTTCTCTGCAGGGAGACCGAACGCGTCCCATCCCATCGGATGGAGCACGTTGTAGCCCTTCATCCACATGAAGCGGGCGAGCGCGTCCCCGATGGAGTAATTGCGGACGTGTCCCATGTGCAGCGCGCCCGAAGGATACGGCAGCATTTCGAGGACGTAATACTTCTTGCGGGCGGAGGTCGCCGGCTCGGCGCGATACATCTCCGGCTGCGCCTGCCAGCGCTCGAACCACTTCTGCTCGATACGCTGCGCGTCGTAACGCTCGCGGTCCCTCGGCTGCTCGGGTGCGCTCAAAACCTCGGTTTTCTCCTGCTTCGACATGGGATTTTTCTATTCTAAAGGAACGAGAAAACCGCCACGGATCGCACGGATTAGACGGATTCCGCGAAAGTTGGGGGGCCGTCAGAACCGTTCGCGGTAGCGAATGGGTGAGCGGAGTAGTTCGAATTTACCCATCCGCTACCGCGGACGGTACTGACTCGCCATCGTGTGGATTCGACTTGAGTACCTCTAACAACCAGCTTTCTAAAACTGCAGAGATCTCATTCGATCT
>DATEMI010000053.1:0-2741 GCA_035275665.1 Terriglobales bacterium
GGCGGGGTCCACGTGCTGCGCCGCCATGAACCATCTTGGCTCATAGGCGCCTATCGGAATAAGGGCTAGGTCAACGTGACCACACTGCTTCCGTATCTGCTGGAAGATGCGGCCGTCGCCGTATCCGCTGTCTCCGGCAAACCAGACGGACCCAGCTGGCGTTGAAAGGTAGTGGCCGCTCCATAGTGACATTCGTACATCAGTCGGCCAACGATTGGACCAGTGATTGGCGGGTGTTAGTGTAGTCGTGATGCCATGCTGGATGACCAAGCGATCCCACCAGTCTCCCATAACGCATCTGGCCCCAGGTACAGCTGCCCGAACGATTACATCGTTGCCGAGCGGCATCACCATTAGAGGTGAGTGCACAGCATGAAGTCTCCGCAACGTAGGGACATCGAAATGATCGTAATGAGAGTGGCTGAGGAGGACCGCATCGATCGGCGGCAGGTCATCGAAGTCGATACCGGGCTTGGTCACCCGTTTAGCCCCCACGAACGAGAAGGGACCTGCTCGCTCGGACCAAACAGGATCAGTAAGGATATTCACACTCGCCACCTGAATCAGCGTGGTTGCGTGTCCCACCATTGTTATACGCAACCCAGAAACACGCTCATCTGGCTTCGCTGGTGTAACCGGAACAGACTTTGGCCAACGAGCAGCGGCACTCGTGAGTCGCCACCGAAGAATGTCGACTAGTCCTCTGTCGGTTGAGGGCTGACCGGGATTGAAGAAGCGAGTGCCATTGAAATGCTCGCTCGCAGGGCCTTGATAGTAGCGGTTGCGCGATCTCTGCATATGCTGTACCTGCCAGATGCTGGAAAATCGGGTTTCGACTAACGCCGTTCACCCATCTCGGCGATGCCTTGCTTCCAGCTCACACGGGGAGCGTAGCCGAGCTCGCGCCGCGCCTTGCTGATGTTGACAGTGAAGGGCTTCCCGATCAGGCCGAGCATCTGTCGCGTTATGGGCGGCTCACCTTTCAGGTTGAAAAGGTTCCAAAAGAAGCCCATTATCCCGGCGAGCATCCAGGCCATGCCGAAAGAGACCGACTTGTCTGCCGCCTTGACGCCACGTGTTGCCAGCAGATCGCTGAATACACTTCTGAGCGTTCCTTCTTCGGCATCGGCCACGAAGTAAGCGCCGTGGCCCCGATCGACCGCCAGCAAAAGCGCGTCGACAAGATTGTCGATGTGACAGGTTGAGAAGGCCTGGGTTCCTCCATCCGGCCACTGCCAATTGCCGGCTTTGACTACTTCCACCATCTGATCGAGCATCGGCATGCCCGCGCCCCAGACGAACGGGGGACGGATCGCAATGGTTTGGAATCCGTCGCGCCGACCGTTCGCGGCGAGAAGAATTTGTTCGGCTGCAGCTTTCGAAGCGCTGTAGGGCGCGAAGCTTCGTTGCTGAATGGGGAAGCGTTCGTCGATATTCACCAGAGGCACAGGATCGCCCTGAACTACCGCGCCTGCGCTGACCATGATGACCTTCTGCACCGATGGCGTATCGACCGCGGCCTCCACTAGCGCGCGCGTGCCCTCCACGTTCACGGCGTTGAACTCTTTCTCTTTACCCCACATTTTGAAAAGGGCGGCTACGTGGAACACCACCGTGCTGCCGGCCATTGCTTTGGACAGAGCGGCCTGATCCGTGAGCTCTCCAATGACTGGAACTGCTCCCAGGGTAGCTACTCTCGCCGCTGCTTTCTGGCCGCGTACCAGAGCACGAACTTGCCAGCCTTGGGCGACAAGCGCCTCAATAAGTCGCCCTCCCACGAATCCTGAGCCGCCTGTAACGAACGCCACTCGCTGCATATTGCCAAGGTGATTCATAACCATTTCCTCCTATTTCAGCTATCAGATGGCCGTCATACCGTTCAAGATTCACAAAATGAACTTTGTTCGATATAATCGGAAAATTAAGCGTAGGGCGAAGAGATGACGACCGATAAAGCCGTAGTGGATGAAGGACTGACTTCAGAGAAGATTCTTGATGCTGCGCGCGATCAGGTGCGGCGTTTCGGTGAAGCGAAGACCAACGTGGTCGACATTGCTCGCGCACTCGGAACGTCTCATACCACAATCTATCGCCGCTTCCGTTCCAAGGCGGAGGTGTTCGACGCCATCGTGGGCGAAGCTATGCAAGACGAGGAAGAGCTGGCTCGCGCCTTCGTCGATTCCGAAGGAGCTGCGTCTAAACGGCTGGAAGGCCTTGTGCTGGCCCTGTACAAGCGAAAGCTTGAGCGCTTTACGAAGGATCCCGAGGTGTATCAGCTCTATCGACGCGTGGTCGACGAACGTCCAGGCCTTATTCACGATTATGCCGCCCGAATGACAAAGCTAGTTGCCAGGATTCTCGCGGATGGCGTGCGGAAAAAGGAGTACAAGATCGAGGACATTGATGCGGCTGCGGAAGTCGTGCGCGACGCCGTGACGGTTTACCTACATCCAGTCCATGTCGAAGCAGCTGCGAAGATGGGACACCGATTGGAGCCGGCGATAAAGCGAATGATAAACACTCTCAATATAGCGTTCCGCTCTGGATTCCCCGCACCAACCAAACGAGCCAAGAATCTCCTGCGACATTAGCTCTCCACATTGAGTGCCTTCGCAGTTAGTACCGACAAACGGGCTTCTCGTCATCAGCTCCCGAATTGTCGGCCAACCTGCAGTAACGGAGTGGTAACTGAAGGCTTGCTCGTCAACCGCTCGTCATTCAGGAGTTTCTGCGATTCGATT
>DATEMI010000054.1:0-2199 GCA_035275665.1 Terriglobales bacterium
CGATCAACATGCTCTCGGTGAGCAATTGGCGAATCAGGCGTCCACGTCGTGCGCCGAGCGCCAGCCGTACAGCAATTTCCTGACGTCGCGCGGCCGCGCGCGCGAGCAGAAGACTCGCGACGTTGGAGCACGCAATCAGCAGCACAAGAGCAACGATCGCTGCGAGAACAAAACTTCCAAAGAGCATTTGCTGGCGAAAGTAGATTCCAAGCGCCGCATCGGACATCGTCACCAGAGATGCCGTACGATCGGCATCGGAGTCCGGATACTCCGACCGCAACGTTGCCGCAATGGTCTTCAGATCGGCTTCCGCTTGCCCCATCGAGATTGCCCTCCGCAATCTCGCGATACCAGTAAATAGCGGCTTGCTGCGCTGGGTCAGTGCGTTATGAGAAGGCGCTGGGAGCACGTCCTCAGCCATCATGCTTGGAATCCATAGATCGGGACCGAAGATTGCGTTGATGCCCTTGAAAGCAGGTGGAGCTACGCCGACGATCGTGAACGGCCTTTCGTTTACATATACCACTCGACCGATGACTGAAGGGTCGCCTCCAAATCGCCGCTGCCAGACTCCATAACCGATCACCATAATCGGATCACCCCCAGGAACACGATCTTCCTGTACGCTGAAAAAGCGTCCCAACGCGGGAACGATACCCAGGGTCTCGAAGTAGTTTCCTGTCACAAGTTCGGCAAAAACGCGGTCGGCGTTTTTGCCTTCTGAAAAGCTGATTGGGGTTGGAGAGCTGTAGCCTGCCAGGCTCGCGAAAACTTTGTTCTTCTCCTGGTAATCCCGCAGGTCCAGGAAAGAGATGGGTTGTGGATTGTTCGCGTGCGGATCTGTGTTTTGCGGCATGCCGTAAAGCGCAACCAGAGTAGACGGCTTGGGGATCGGCACCGAGTTAAGAAAAAACGTGTTGATCACCGTGAATACAGCCGTGCTGGCGCCGATCCCCAACGCAATCGTCAGAACCGCAACGATGGAGAAGCCCGGACTTCGTCGCAACATCCGCCAGCCATAGCGCAGATCCTGCGCGCAGTCGCCAAGCCACGAACTAGAATTACCAGTTCCATTCAGAGAAGTTTCTTTGTTGAAAGCGGCCTGTATTTCGCTCTTCATGTCCTGACTCCATTCGTTGCGGTTCGTAATGCTTTTGTGGTGAATCAATCGTTGGATCTATCGAGGTGATCGAGAAGCCCTTCGATGTGTCCGTGCATGCGCTCGCGCAACTGATCAGCCTTCACCCGTTGCTCCGGTGTAAGGACCTCGTTGTAGATTCTGGAGATCAGGCGCTCTCTTTCGACGAACAATTGCGAAACCGTCGTGGCCTGTTCGTCGGCAATCGCGCGTGCCTTGGCCTCGTCGAAATTTCCGTTCGCGTTCGCAGAAGCCATCTGGTCGCAACCACTCAAAATTTGACGTAGAAGTGGAGTGACTGTGGGACGCTCAGCGTTCCAAATGCCTTTGATCTGGGTCTTCTGCGCATCGCTGAGGTTGAGCTCATGCGCGATAAAAGCTGCTGGGAATCGCCCTGGCCCGTGAAAACCCCAGCCATGCTGGCCGATTCCAAATTCGGCGCCTGCTAATCCGACTACTCCTGCCACGATCAGCAGGACTGCTCCGACGAGATACAAACGTCGTTTCATGTGACACTCCTTACAAAAACTTCATAGCTATCTGATAACTGTGGCGAAGGCAGCGCGATAAAGATTGATTCAGCCAGATAAAGTTTTATAAAGACGGCAAATCCGGCCGGATCATCCGTTACCATCAGCCCAGACGAAGAGCCGAGTGTCAGAATGGAACGAATTCTCATCGTGGACGACGATGTTGGTTTATGCGAAGTGCTTGCCGAGCGCCTCGCGAGCGAAGGCTTTTCGCTCGAAGCCGTACACGACGGGACTCGCGGACTGGAACGCGCGCGTTCCGCAGAGCACGCGCTGGTGATCCTCGACCTGATGCTTCCTGGTCTAACCGGCCTGGACGTGCTGCGAAATCTGCGCGCGCACTCCGGTATTCCCGTGTTGATCCTCACGGCCCGTGGCGAAGATGTGGACCGCATTCTCGGACTCGAGATCGGCGCGGACGACTATCTGCCCAAGCCATTCAATCCGCGTGAGTTGATTGCTCGCATTCGTGCTGTCCTTCGCCGCACATCGCAGCACGATGCAGCAACACCAGGACTAAGCGCGGGGGAC
>DATEMI010000055.1:0-2153 GCA_035275665.1 Terriglobales bacterium
TGCGTAACGGCCCCGCAGCCTCTCTGCAGCGTTTGAGCGAACTGCAGGAGTTTCAGTCGCTGGCCACGATCGCTTTCGAGTTCGGCCGCGAATGGTCTGGCCGCCTCTTTTTATTTGATCCCAAGCTCACAGGCGATCTCGAAGAAGAATTGCGCTTCCTGCAGGAATTGGTGCGACAGGTAGGCCCGGCTGTATACAACGTCTATCTGATTCGAAGACTTCGACAACGTGCCGGTGCAGTCGAGCGCGCCCGGTTCGCGCGCGAGCTCCATGACGGCGCGGTGCAGTCCTTGATCGCAATGGAGATGCAGGTGGATGTATTGCGGCGCCAGTCTGGTTCCGCCGCGCCTGCGATCGAACAGGAATTGGGTCGCATTCAGGGCCTGCTGCGGGAGGAAGTGTTAAAGCTGCGCGAATTGATGCAGCAGATGAAATCGCTCGATGTTGATTCGGACCGTTTGGTGTCGTTCCTGTCGGACACCGTAGAACGCTTTCAACGGGAAACCGGGATCACGGCACGGTTCGTCTCCGAACTGGACAATCCGGAACTTCCTCAGCGACTATGCAAAGAGGTGGCGCGCATCGTTCAGGAAGGTTTGGTCAATGTCCGCAAGCACAGTGGAGCGAAGCAGGTGTTGGTGCGGCTCGGCTCGAAAGACAAGCAGCTCATGCTGACGATCGAAGATGACGGAAAAGGTTTCCCATTTCCCGGGCGGCTGTCGCATAGCGACCTCGATGTCCAGGGGAAGGGGCCATTAGTCATCAGGGAACGCGTGCGTTTGATGGATGGGACTCTCACGATAGAATCAACTCCGGGTCAGGGGGCCAGGCTGGAAATTCGCATTCCGCAGGTACGGGTACTCAATCATGGATAGACGATCGCAACCCATCCGCCTTGTGATTGCCGACGATCATCCGATCTTTCGCGATGGCCTCAGACGTCTGCTCGAAGCAGAACCCGGTCTGAAAGTGATCGGCGAGGCCTGTGACGGTGCTGAAGCAGTGAAGCTGGCCCGCCAGCTGAAACCTGACATTCTTTTGCTCGATCTTGCCATGCCGCGCCACCCTGGACTCGAGGCGCTGCGCGATCTCGGCTCCAATTCTTCAGCCAGCATGGTCCGCGTCATCCTGTTAACGGCCGCGGCAGAGAAGAACCAGATTGTCGAGGCGTTGCAGCTCGGCGCGCGCGGCGTGGTGCTGAAAGATTCCGCCACCCAGTTGCTGCTCAAAGCCATTCATACGGTAATGTCGGGCGAGTACTGGGTCGGTCGCGAGAGCGTATCGAACCTGGTGCAGTACCTGCGCACCCTGGTTCAGTCCTCAGGAGAAGAGGCGCGACAGAAAAAATTCGGACTCACGCCGCGCGAACTCGAGATCGTTTCCGCCGTGGTCGCAGGCTATTCGAACAAGGAGATCGCGGAATACTTCCGCATCAGCGAAGATACCGTGAAGCACCACCTCAGCAACATCTTCGATAAGCTGGGAGTTTCCACGAGGTTGGAACTGGCGTTGTTCGCCGTCAATCAGTCGGTTCCCTTGAAAAGTATCGGGTAAGCGATTGAAAATAATGGATATAGCCCATAAATCCCGGCCCCAACACCGGTATAGCACCTTCGTGCTATATACCTCCCACTTGTGGGCCATTGGCTCGTTTACGGCTCAATCACTAACATTCTAAAAGCGGAGAAATCTACAGGGATGAATTGTGCAATAGGGCTTTGTTCGCCTTCCCTTAATAATTTCTCTCGCGTACTCGAGGAGATTCGCCGTGGCAAACCGATTCATGGCTTTCTGGTCCGACGAAAGTGGCCAAGACGTTGCGGAATACGCGGTTATGTTGGCCGTAATTCTCGTGATCGTAGTGGGCACGGTTCGTTTGATTGGCTCAAACGCGAACAACGTGTTCTCGCAGGTCGGTAGTTCCCTGAATCAGTAGCAGTTCTGAGGAGCAGGTGTACTCGGCGCCAGCGCCAGCTGGAAAATACCCTGCTACTTACCCAGTCGTTTGAATCATTTCTCTGAAGGCAGCAAGGCGACCTTGTCTGTCCCGGGGGTTGTCTGTCTCATGAGAAATGGAAAGAACGGCGTCACTTCGAACGGCATCTTCTCGGACGGCGCCGTTAATGCCACCGGTTTGGTCTTGATCAGTTCGA
>DATEMI010000056.1:0-2694 GCA_035275665.1 Terriglobales bacterium
GATTCTGATATTCAGCGTCGGCGGCAGGAAGGAGATGCTCTGGTCCTTCTTTTCCACCCAGAGCGCAAGCGGTTCTCTACGGTCGTTGATCATGGAAACAACTACCACCCCGCTGGAGTTCTTTGGCGTGATTGTTTCGCGGATGCGATGTGTGCGGATTTCGCCGTACTCGCCCGGGGGACCCCAGTCGAGTTCAAACGTCCCAAAGTTGTAGCCGGAATACTTCTGCGGATGCTGCTTCCAGTTTGGGTCGGCGTTCCAGATCGCATAAGCTTTTTCGAAGTCCTTGTGCTCGATGGCAGTGAGGAACTTGTTGACGGTGTGCTCCTCGCGCCAATCCCAGAAGTGATAAACGAGAAGCGCAATGATAATCGCCGCAATCAGTCCTGCAATCCAATAAAGCCGCCGGCGCCTATCAACCGACGGGTCATATTCCTTCGCTTGGAAGATAGTCATTCTTTCGGAATAGACACCCGCCATCCAAGATACGACTCAGGAGCGACTCTCGGCAATGCACAACAATGCCGCCACTTCGTTGGACGCTCAAGCTCTGGAGAACCGATTTCACCACGGAGCCACGGAGGACACGGAGGAAAGCGAGCTTAGATTCCGCTCATCAGTGCTTCTTCCGTTTTCTCTTCCTCTGTGTTCTCTGTACCTCCGTGGTGAAAAAGGCTTGCCCTTGCACCTGCTGATTTCACTGGACCAGTACTTTATCTGCTAGCTTCAGGTAGTAGCGAATCCAGTCATCTTCGGAACCAGGGGCAGCTTCCTCAGAAGCCGCAGGGCGCATCTCTGACATTGGACGCTGCACGTCACACGCAGCTTCAATCAACAACGACACCGTCGCGCGTACCTGCTCGACCGAATAGCGCGCCGGAAACTCGGAAGCAGCAAGCATCTGGTCGCGCATCATTCCTTCGATTGATCCCATCATCGCCGACCGCAGCGCATGAGGATCGACACCATCTTTGAGTTCGCCGACGGATTTCATCTCTCCGATGATGTCATCAAGCACAGCAACAAATTCGCGAAATTGGTGGCTGATAACAACTTTGCCGTTCTCGTGGATGGCAGTCTGTTCCAAGAGCAAAATGGCCCGGAACTCGCGATCTTTGTCGAGAAAATTCACCAGCATGTTCAGCGTAAGCCGGAGTTTGCCCGAAGGAGACGGCAGACTGGTCATGGCGAGGACAACGGCTTTCGTCAACTCCACCCATTGTTCCTCGACTATCTCCCGCCGAAGTTCCTCTTTCCCGGAGTAGTACTTGAGGAATTGCGAGTGGCTGGTGCCGGCTGCGCGGAGAATGTCGGAGATCGAAGTGGCCTCGTAGCCGCGCTGAGCAAATAGCGTCCGGGCAGAGGCGCGCAGACGGGCTTGGCTGGACCGCGCATCCTGCCGCATGGGTCGTTCCTCCTAAATACTTGCTTATTCATTGTAGTCGAAAACAGAGGCTTTCGATCATCAGTTTACTGCATCTAGTAACTGGTCTATCATTAATAGATAAATTCCTATCGAAGGTACAATGATGTGCGATTCTTCCCTCCATCGTTTTTTCATGTTTCATTCTTCCCAGCCGGGGGGCAGGGTATGACGCCGGAAGCCGGAACCGACGCTCGCCGTTACTCTCGCGTTCAACTCCCGATCGCGGCCGAGGTTTCGTGCGTGCCTCTGGGGTTCTTTCGTCATCCGGCAAGCTTGCGCGACGTTAGCGCGGGCGGAGCCTACTTCTACTCGGAAATGAGCCCGCAGCTCGGGACGGTTATGAAGCTGGATTTCAGTGTGCCCGTCGTCGGAAGCGAAGTGCAGATCTCCTGTGAGGGTCCGGTCGTAAGAGTCGAGAAAAAGGTGTTGGGAGAAGAGAGCGGAATCGCTATCGAGATTTCGAATCTGAATCTCGGGTCATGGTGAGCACACACTCCTGTTCACCGCAGGCAGGAGCAGACGGACGACAGAGATGGTTCAAGACCGGCCTCAAGCTCTCGAACATGCGAGACGGTCAAACCGATCCAGGAACTTCACTTTCTGCTCTGCCGGAAGGAATGATGCTTCGAGAGAGTTGCGCGCCAACTCGCGCACATGCTCGTCAGTGAAGCCAAAGACGTCCTGTGCAAGTTCGTACTCGCGAATCAACGAGGTATGAAACATCGCAGGATCGTCGCTATTCAGCGTCACCAGCAGACCATCCTCGAACAGCCGCCGGACCGGATGCTGACGAAGCTCAGGCAGGCATCCCGTCAGAACATTGCTGGTTATGCAAATCTCAACCGGAACCTGCCGGTGCGAGAGTTCCTCGATCAACTCGACATCCGCGGGTGCACTCAAAACGTGGCCGAGTCGTTCAGCGCCAATGTTGAGTGCGGCCCAGATTGATTCCGGCCCGGTGGTCTCGCCAGCGTGCGCAGTGCATCGTAGGCCTTTGTCCCCGGCATACCGATAGAGGGTTTTAAAGGGCTCGGCGGGACCTCTACGTTCGTCCCCGCCAATTCCAACTCCGACAACGTTTCGATCTCTGTATCGCACAGCCAGCTCAAAGACTCGCTTGGCCGCCTCGACCCCGAAGTGGCGCACTGCATCGAAAATCCAGAGCACCGAAACCCCGAAATCACGCTCTCCGCGCTCTCTTCCACGCTCGATTCCTTCGAATACTGGCTCGAACTCCTGTTGACGCCAATGCACGACGCCTACCGAGA
>DATEMI010000057.1:0-16715 GCA_035275665.1 Terriglobales bacterium
AGGCGTCCACATACGGCTGGGCACAGTACGTGCGCAACCCCGGAGCGCGCATCGGCATGAAGACCTTTGGCGCATCGGCTCCTCTCAAAGAACTGCAAAAGAAGTTTGGATTCACGCCCGAGGCGATCATCGGCGTAGCGAAGGATCTACTCTCGAAGAAAGCTGCGAGGGGAGCATGAAGCTCAGCATCGGCGCTGACCACGCAGGATTTCCGCTTAAGCAGGAGATTGTGAAATTCCTTCGCGATGCCGGCCATGATGTCCTCGACCTCGGCACCAACAATACCGATCCGGTGGATTATCCCGACTACGCCGAAGCAGTCGGCAGAAGCATTCTCGATGGCACGGTCTCGCGCGCCGTTCTGATTTGCGGCAGCGGCGTGGGCGCTTCCGTCGCGGCGAATAAGATTCCGGGAATTCGCGCTGGCCTTTGCCACGATTCGTACTCGGCGCATCAGGGTGTAGAGCACGACAACATGAACGTCCTCGTGCTCGGAGCGCGAGTAATCGGCGTGGCACTAGCGAAGGAATTAGTAGATATCTACCTCGGCGCAGAGTTTACGAAAGAGGAGCGCCATGTGCGGCGAGTAGGGAAGATCGCCTCCATCGAGGAGCGGTATGGAGGCAAACGCGCGTTTGTGAGCGGGACCTAGCGGCAGGTTTGTTGGTCGTGATGCGACGAGTTTTCGGGCTGTCATCCTGAGCGCCTCTTTGGCGCGAAGGATCTCCCGGAATGCTTAAGGTCTAATTCGCCAACAGCAAGGCTCCTTCACGAAAAAATGAAGTTCTTGGGTCGAGGAGCCTTACAAACAGCATTCAAAGCCGATGCATTGCGGGAGATCCTTCGGCCAGAAACGGGCCGAAGGATGACAGGTTTTTAGGGATCTCCCAAATTGGGAACACTTCAAAATGTTGATGGGCAGAAGTAAGGAGCAAAAGCAATGAACGCAATTCGTGCCACCGGCGTTACTATGATGAATCCTCTAAAAGCGCTCGCCGCATATGGCCAATCGGTCTGGCTCGATTACATTCGACGCAGCCTGATCACCAGCGGAGAGCTGCAGCGGCAAATCGATGAGGACGGACTCGCGGGTGTCACCTCAAATCCTGCGATCTTCGAGAAGGCAATTGCCGGCAGCAACGACTACGCCGACAAGCTCGCACTCCTGAACTCCAGCAGCCTCGACGCGAAAGGTATTTACGAGGAGATCGCCATCTGCGACATTCAGGATGCAGCCGATATTCTCAAGCAGGTGTACACGGCGACGAAGCGCCGCGATGGATATGTAAGCCTTGAAGTCTCGCCCGAACTCGCCAATGACACACAAGGCACACTCGAAGAAGCACGGCGTCTATGGAAGAGGGTAGGCCGCGAGAACCTGATGATCAAAGTGCCCGGAACTCCCGCAGGCGCTCCGGCCGTTCAGCAGTTAATCAGTGAAGGCATCAACGTAAACGTCACGCTGCTGTTCGCGCAGGAAGCTTACGAGCGCGTTGCCGAAGCCTTTATCACAGGCGTCGAAAAGTTTGTTTCCACTGGTGGAGACGCATCGCGCGTTGCCAGCGTTGCCAGCTTCTTTGTGAGCCGTATCGATACGCTCGTCGACGGCATTCTTGAGCAGAAGATTCACGATGCGCACTCCGACGACGAGCACCGGTTCCTCGAATCGATTTGCGGCAAAGTAGCGATTGCGAACGCCAAGCTCGCTTACGAGAAGTACAAGCAAATTTACAGCACGCCACGCTGGAACACGCTCAAGCAAAAAGGTGCGCAGACGCAGCGCCTGCTCTGGGCTTCGACGAGCACAAAGAATCCAAGCTATCGCGATGTGCTCTACGTCGAAGAACTCATTGGCCCAGACACCGTCAATACGATTCCTCCTGCAACTCTTGACGGCTTTCGCGATCATGGCGTTCCCAAAGAGAGCCTGGAGTCGAACCTCGAAGGCGCTCGCGAGACTATGCAGAATCTCGGCAAAGCCGGCATTTCGATGAAGGAGGTCACCGACAAGCTGCTCGACGATGGCGTGAAGATCTTCGAAGAAGCATTTACGAAGCTGCTCGCTGCGATCGAGAAGAATCGCAAGAAAAACCTCGCTCCGAAAATCGATCAGATGAGCTGGAGCTTACCCAGCGATCTCGACAAGAAAGTGAAATCGACAATCCTTGATTGGGAACAGGGCAAGAAGATGCGCCGGCTGTGGGGACGCGATTCTTCGCTCTGGACTAACTCCGACGAATCGAACTGGCTTGGCTGGCTGGCGATGGCCGAGGATCAGCTCGCGCACATCGGACACCTCACTTCAATCGCGCAGGAAGTGCAGCAAGCCGGCTTCACGCACGTGGCGCTGCTTGGCATGGGCGGATCGAGCCTCGCTCCCGAAGTGATGAGCATGACCTTCGGCCGCGCCAAAGGCTTCCCCGAGTTCCACATGCTCGACTCGACTGACCCGGCACAGCTCAAAGCTTTTGAAGGCAAGCTGAATCTCAAGAGCACGCTTTTCATTGTCTCCAGCAAATCCGGCAGCACGCTCGAGCCCAACATTTTTAAGCAATATTTTTTCGACCGCGTCAAACAAATAGTCGGCGAAGGCAAAGCCGGCGATCAGTTCATCGCAATTACCGATCCGGGATCTTCATTTGAGAAGCTCGCGCAGCGAGATAAGTTCCGTCACATCTTCCATGGACGTTCTGACATCGGTGGACGCTATTCCGCACTCTCTGACTTCGGTCTCGTGCCATCAGCAGTGATGGGTGTCGATATAAAGAAATTTCTCAGCGCTACGGAAGAGATGGTGCACGCCTGCGCACAGACCGTTCCAGTTGCGGAAAATCCTGGCGCGGTGCTCGGAATCATCATGGGCGTCCATTGCAATGCCGGAAAAGACAAGGTCACGCTCATTACCTCGCCGGGCATTTCCGATTTGGGAGCATGGCTTGAACAGTTGCTCGCCGAGTCGACCGGGAAAGAAGGCAAGGGAATCATTCCTGTCGATCGCGAAGAGCTCGGCTCGCCAGATGTGTACGGAAAAGATCGCCTCTTCATTTACATTCGCCTGCAGGACGGAGCCGATTCCAAGCAGGATGCCAAAGTCGAAGCGCTCGAGAAAGTCGGCCAGTCGGTGGTGCGAATCAATGTGCTCGACAAATATGATCTCGGACAGGAGTTCTTCCGCTGGGAGATCGCCACTGCAGTTGCCGGCTCAATAATCGGGATTAATTGCTTTAATCAGCCGGACGTAGAAGCCAGCAAAGTCGCGACTCGCGAACTCACGCGCCAATACGAAGAGACGGGTTCGCTACCTGCGGAATCTCCCATTTTGGAAGACCAAGGCATTAAGCTCTACGCCGACGAAAAATATGCCGGCAAACTCACCGTCGCCGTCGGAAAAGAGAAATCGCTGGCCGCATACCTGCGCGCGCATCTGGACACGATCGGCGAAGGCGATTACGCCGCGCTGCTCGGGTACATTCCGATGAACGATGCGGATGAAAAGGTCCTGCAGGCGATGCGCACGGCAATTCGCGACAAAAAGCGTTCGGCCACGTGCCTGGGCTTCGGTCCGCGATTCCTGCATTCAACTGGACAGGCCTACAAAGGTGGTCCCAATACGGGAGTATTCCTGCAGATTACCTGCGATGATGCGATTGACGTTCCCGTTCCGGGACAGAAGTTTACCTTCGGAACCGTAAAGGCAGCACAGGCCCGCGGGGACTTTCAGGTATTGGGCAAGCGCAATCGTCGCGCATTGCGCGTGCATTTGGGCAAAGATCTCGCGGCAGGCTTAGCGGCGCTGGAGAAAGTGGTCAGGCAAGTTCTCTAAGTCGGATCGGGTCATCGGGGCATCTCGTCATCGGGTGAAATAAAAGCGACAGCCGCGTCTGTTTTATCCGTGTAATCCGTGCCCGAAGGGTCCGTGTAATCCGCGTCGTGTTTTGGTGTTGCTTTTTCTAGGAAGAACTTATGCAAATGGCAATGATCGGTCTTGGCCGGATGGGCTCAAACATGGTCCGCCGGCTTATGCGCGGAGGGCATCAGATCGTCGTCTCGGATCTGAGTACCGACGCAGTCAACGGCATGGCCCAAGAAGGAGCGACGCCGAGCAGCTCGCTCGACGATCTGGTTAAGAAGCTCACGAAACCGCGCGCCGTCTGGATCATGGTGCCCGCAGGCGATCCCACCGAAAAGACCGTTTTGGCACTAGCTGATAAGCTCGAGGCCGGTGACACGATTATCGATGGCGGCAATTCCATGTGGAAAGACGATATCCGCCGCTCGAAGTACCTCAAACCCAAAGGCATTCACTATATCGACGTCGGTACCAGCGGCGGTATCTGGGGCCTGGAGCGCGGCTATTGCATGATGATCGGCGGTCCAGATGAAGCTGTGAAGCGCCTCGATCCCATTTTCAAAACGCTGGCGCCGGGTATAGGTGACATTCCGCGCACCCCGGGATGGGAGAAAAAGCCGAATAACACAGCCGAGCAAGGCTATATTCACGCCGGGCCATCAGGCGCAGGGCACTTTGTGAAGATGGTCCACAACGGGATCGAGTACGGCCTCATGCAGGCTTACGCCGAAGGTTTCGACATCTTCCGCAATGCGAGGTCGAAAGAAATTCCCGAAGAGCAGCGTTACAACTTAAACCTGCCCGAAATTGCCGAGGTTTGGCGCCGCGGATCCGTGGTCGCGTCCTGGCTCCTCGACCTCACCGCCATGGCGCTCATCGAAGATCCCGAGCTTTCGCAATACAGCGGGTTTGTGCAAGATTCCGGCGAAGGTAGATGGACCGTCGAAGCCGCAATAGCGACATCTACATCGGCCGAGGTGCTGACCGCCGCGCTCTACACTCGCTTCCGCTCACGGCAAGATCACACGTTTGCAGAAAAGACGTTGTCAGCAATGCGGCAAAAGTTCGGCGGTCACGTGGAACCGAAGAAAGCTGCGGGAAAGTGAAGAATCGGGTCATCGGGCCATCGGGTCATCGGGTGATCTAAAACCAGGAGACTTGACCTGACCAGCCCACAAGAGGAACTTAGAGCTCGGACAAAGAAATTTGCGCTTCGGATTCTTCGACTATTCAGGAGCTTGCCCAGAAGCGCGGAAGCGCAGGTTCTAGGCAAGCAGGTACTTCGTTCAGGGACATCGGTTGGCGCGAATTATCGCGCAGTCGGACGTTCACGTTCGAAGGCGGAATTTGTATCGAAAATGTCAGTGGTCGTCGAAGAAGCTGATGAAACTGTGTTTTGGCTAGAACTGCTACGGGATGGCGGCCCGACAAAATTGAGGATCTGATTCGAGAATCTAACGAGCTAGCGGCAATTTTTGCTGCTTCTCTTCGCACCGCGAAAGGAAGTTGATCACCCGATGACCCGATCACCCGATGACCCGATTTCTCGGACAGCGAGCTCTTGAACATGGCCACAGCCACTCAACCCAATACTCAAGCCGATATACCGCAAACCAAGTCCGCCGGACCGTGCGTGATGGTGCTATTTGGCGCGACCGGTGATCTCACCAAGCGCAAACTGCTGCCATCCATTTACAACCTGCTCAGTTCCGGGCTCCTCTCGCGCGAGTTCGCGATCGTCGGCATGGCGAAAGACGAGCTCACGACCGAGCAGTTTCGCGCGCACGTGGGCGATTCGCTCAAGCAGTTCTGCGATGGCGCCGATCCGCAGTTGGTGGACTGGCTGGAGCGACATTCATATTACGTTGCCGGCGAGTTCGGTGACGCGGAAGCCTACAAACGTTTGCGTGCGCAGCTTACGGAGGTAGATAAGCTCCACGGCACCCATAGCAATTATTTCTTCTACTTCGCCATTGCACCGCAGTTTTTTGCTACAGCCGTCGAGAAGCTCGGGGAATGCTGTCTCTCAGACGAAGAGAATGGAGCTTGGCGGCGCGTGATCATTGAGAAGCCCTTCGGTCACGACCTTGAATCCGCGAAAGAGCTGAACAAGAAGATCAAAGAAGTTCTGTACGAGAGCCAGATTTACCGCATCGACCACTACCTCGGCAAAGAGACGGTACAGAATATCCTGGTGTTCCGCTTTGGGAATGGACTCTTTGAGCCAATCTGGAACCGCAATTACATCGAGCATGTACAGATCACCGTAGCAGAGACGGTTGGAGTCGAAGGTCGTGGGGGCTATTACGACACTTCAGGCACGCTTCGCGACATGGTTCCGAATCACATCATGCAGCTCATCAGCCTGACCACTATGGAGCCGCCAATCTCGTTCCACGCGGACGATGTTCGCGATGAGCAGTCGAAGGTGCTTCATGCGATCCGCAGCATGAGCGGAGAAGAGGTCATTCAAAACGCGGTTCGTGGGCAGTATGGTCCGGGAACCACGGCCAAAGGGGAGCGCGTGCCCGGCTATCGGCAGGAGCCGAGCGTCAATCCGCAGTCGCGAACCGAAACGTTCGTCGCGCTTAAACTCTCGATCGATAACTGGCGCTGGGCTGGCGTCCCCATTTACCTGCGCACGGGTAAGCGCATGGCGCGTCGTCATACGGAAATTGCCATCGAATTTAAACGCGCTCCCTTCGTCCTCTTTCGCCAGACCGATATTGCGCACCTTCCGAGCAATCAGCTTGTAATAAACGTGCAGCCAGACGAAGGCATCGCGCTCAAATTCGGCGCGAAAGTTCCCGGCCCCTTGGTGAAGGTTGGACCGGTGAACATGAGCTTCAACTATCAGGACTACTTCGGCGGCACCGCGCAAACCGGCTACGAGGTCCTGCTTTATGACTGCATGATCGGTGACGCCACGCTGTTTCAGCGCGCCGACATGGTGGAAGCCGGATGGAGCGTGGTCGATCCCATTTTGGATGTGTGGAAGGCGCTGCCGCCGCGCGAGTTCCCGAATTATCCGGCGGGCACATGGGGACCGAAAGAGGCTGAAGACCTGATGACCCGTGACGGCCGCCACTGGAGAAATGTCCCCGCATGATCCTCGCCGGTGACGTCGGTGGGACCAGCGTGCGTCTCGCGTACTTCGAAAAAAAACAAGACCAGCTCGTTCCTGAGGCCGAGGAGATTAAGCACGCGCGCGACTATCCGAGCCTTGCCGCTGCGGTCGTGGACTTCCATAGTAAGCAGAAGCTCGCCGTCACCTGCGCGTGCTTCGGCGTCGCAGGCCCGGTCACCGGACGTGTAGTCAAAGCTTCGAACCTGCCTTGGATCATCGATGCTGCCGCGCTCGAGGCAAGCACCGGCATTAAGAACGTGCACCTCATCAATGACCTCGAGGCCAATGCTTATGGACTCGCGGAATTAGAGGAGCCAGATTTCGAACTCCTCACTCCTGGAATCCCGGGTCGCGAAGGAAATGCCGCTGTAATTTCCGCTGGAACGGGGTTGGGCGAGGCAGGGCTGTTTTGGGACGGCACTCGCCATCTACCATTCGCGGCCGAAGGCGGTCACGCCGACTTCGGTCCCGCCAACGATCTGCAAGCCGAGCTGTGGCGGTACCTGCACAAAAAGTACGGACACGTGAGCTCGGAGCGCGTACTCTCCGGACCGGGCCAGTTCAACATTTACGAGTTCCTGCGCGAGACAGGCAAAGGCACGGAAGAATCCTGGCTGACTGAGGAGTTCAAGACGAGCGACGATCATTCCGCTGTGGTTACTCGCAACGGCCTCAGCGGGAAGAGTCCGCTGTGCGAGCAGGCGGTGAACACCTTCGTGGAGATCTACGGAGCTGCCGCTGGCAATCTTGCTTTGAAAATTTTCGCAGTCCATGGTGTGTACGTCGGCGGAGGCATTGCTCCCAAAATTCTTTCCAAATTACGTGAGCCGCGCTTCATGAATGCCTTTCGCGAAAAGGGCCGTCTCCGTCCGTTGATGGAGAGCATTCCTGTGCGCGTCGTGCTGAACGACAAAACTGCGCTGCTCGGCGCAGCTCACGTGGCCATGATGTATTGCGAGCCGGGAAGAGCGAACTCGAAGGCGACGGAGCTTTCTTCGTGACCGTCGTGTCCGCCCTTTTCCCCGTTTTCATTCAACGCATGCCCGATAGCTCGAAAGTCCGCGTTCTTGACGACCTGCAAGGTATCGCAAGCGCTGCTGCCGATGAATTCGTAGCACTGTGTCGGGAATCGATCAAAGATCATGGGCGATTCACGGTTGCCCTTTCCGGCGGCTCGACTCCAAAGGCGCTCCATGCAGTTTTAGTCGAGCGCTCCGCAAAAGAACCGAAGATTATCGACTGGTCGCGGGTGCAAGTCTTTTTCGGCGACGAGCGGCATGTTCCGCCGGATCATCCTGACAGCAACTTCCGCATGGCTAATGAGACGCTGCTGTCAAAGGTGCCGATCCCGAAACAGAACATTCATCGAATGCGTTGTGAAAATTCAGATGCCGCTCAGGCTGCTGCGGAATACGATGTCGAACTAGCGCAGGTCTTTCAGTTGGAGGCGAACGAGTTCCCCCGCTTTGATCTGATTATCCTTGGCATGGGTCCGGACGGCCACACCGCTTCGCTGTTTCCCAAAACGGCAGCGCTGAATGAACTCACCAAACGTGTCGTCGCGAATTGGGTCGAGAAATTCAACACGTGGCGGGTGACGTTCACACGGCCGACCATCAACAACGCGGCGTCGGTGATGCTGATGGTGGGAGGAGAAGATAAAGCTGCTGCTCTCGCCGAGGTGATGGACGGCGGAAGTGCAGAGATGTATCCAGTGAAGTATGTGAAACCCGCGAGTGGAAAATTGTTTTGGGTCGTCGATCGCGCGGCAGCGAAGCTGCTGAAAGGCGTCAACAATGAATAGATTCGGACCGGCGGCCGCCCTCGGCCGGGTTTTTCTCTCGAAGTGGATTGGCCGGCGGCTAACAACCCGCGCGAGGGCGCCCGTCGGTCCTTCGTCCTAGTCATTCATGCGCAAAGAACACGAACGCCTCCTTCAAGATAAAAATCACGAAATCTATTGGAAGCGCTGGGGATCGTACCTGAGCGAGCGCGCCTGGGGAACTGTGCGTGAGGACTACAGCGCAAACGGGGATGCCTGGCACTATTTCACGCATGATCAGGCGCGTTCGCGCGCTTATCGCTGGAATGAGGATGGCCTGTTTGGATTCTGCGACCGTCATCAGCTCATTTGCTTCGCTTTGGCGATGTGGAATGGTCGCGATCCGATTCTCAAGGAAAGATTATTTGGGGTGAGCGGTCCTGAAGGCAATCACGGCGAAGATGTAAAAGAGTGCTACTTCTATCTGGATAACACGCCTTGTCACACATACATGAAGGCGTTGTATAAGTACCCGCAGCAGGGATTCCCTTATCAGCGGCTGGTGGATGAAAATCGACGGCGTACGCGTCTCGAGCCCGAATTCGAACTGACGGACACCGGCATCTTTGACGATAGGCGTTACTTTGACGTGTTCATCGAATACGCGAAAGCATCGAGTGAAGAGATCCTGATTCGACTGACGGCATGGAATCGTGGCCCCGAAGCTGCCCGGCTTCATCTGTTGCCGGCCGTTTGGTTTCGCAATACTTGGTCCTGGGGCGCCGCCGAGCTAGCCGAGCATGAAAAGCCCAAACTAGAACGGATGGCCGATATGCACGGCCTGCCAGTGATTCGTGTCTATCATCCACAGTACGGAGAGCGCTGGCTGTATTGCGAGGGCTCGCCGCAGCTTCTGTTTACCGAAAACGAAAGCAACTTGCGCGGACTCTTTGGAGTTCCGAATCGCGGCTTCTATCAGAAAGACGCGGTTAACGATTTCATCATCAAAGGTCACCGTTATCGCCTGAATCCGGAGCAGGTCGGCACGAAAGCCGCCATCTACTACGATCTCGAAGTCCCACCCGGCGAGAGCGCGGTTGTGAAGCTGAAGTTCACACAGAAACTCGACAGCACTCTGGATCATTTCGGGGCTCCGTTCGACGAGGTTTTTCGCGAGCGCATTTACGAAGCCGATGATTTCTATCGCGACATCATTCCGGCCTCTCTTTCTGCAGACGGACGCAACGTGATGCGGCAGGCATTCGCAGGAATGCTTTGGTCCAAACAGTTCTACAACTACGATGTGCAGACCTGGCTGGCAGGCGATCCCGGTCAGCCTAAGCCACCGCACGAGAGGCTCACAGGCAGAAACTCAGATTGGGAGCACTTCTACTCCGACGACATCCTCTCTATGCCGGACAAGTGGGAGTATCCGTGGTTCGCAGCCTGGGATCTGGCCTTCCACTGCATTCCGCTCGCCCTCCTCGATTGGGACTACGCCAAATATCAACTTACGTTACTTTGTCGCGAGTGGTACATGCATCCCAACGGTCAGCTCCCGGCTTACGAATGGAATTTCGCCGATGTGAATCCGCCGGTGCATGCCTGGGCGTCGCATCGCGTGTATCAGATCGAACGACGTATGACGGGCAAAGGAGACTTTGCCTTTCTCGAGCGCATTTTCCATAAGCTGCTCATCAACTTTACTTGGTGGGTAAACCGCAAAGATATGGCCGGCAACAACATCTTCCAAGGCGGCTTCCTCGGGCTCGACAACATCGGCGCCTTCGATCGCAGCGAGCAACTTCCTGGCGGCGCATACATGGAACAATCCGACGGAACAAGTTGGATGGCCAGCTACAGCCTGCATATGCTGATGATCGCGCTCGATCTGGCCTTTCAAGATCCGGTGTACGAAGACACAGCGATTAAGTTCTGGGAGCACTTTCTGTTCATCGTTAAAGCGATGAACCGCACCATCGACGGCGCAGGAATCTGGCATGAAGAAGACGGTTTCTATTACGACGTGCTGCGCATCTCCGATGGCTCGCACATTCCGATGCGTATCCGGTCGGTTGTGGGGCTCGTACCGCTCTTTGCCGTCCAGACGCTTGAGCCTGGGCTGCTGCAGCGCCTGCCGAACTTCGCTCATCGCATTCAGTGGTACATCAACAATCGGCCGGACCTCACCGAGAATATCGCCTGCTTCCAGGCTGAAGGCGTGAAAGAACGACAACTACTGGCGATTGCCGATGAGAAGCGGCTGCGGCGCATTCTCACGATCATGCTCGATGAGAGAGAGTTTCTTTCCCCTTTTGGGATTCGCAGCCTGTCTCAATTTCACCGCGACCATCCGTTTAGGTTGCAAATCGCCGGACGCGAGCACGTAGTCGACTATGAACCGGGCGAGTCGACCACCGGCATTTTCGGTGGAAACTCCAACTGGCGCGGACCGGTGTGGCTGCCGATGAACTTCTTGATTATCGAATCATTACAGCGATACCACCACTATTATGGTGACCGGGTGAAAGTCGAATGCCCTACTGGCTCAGGCAAGATGATGACCCTGGGCCAAGTTGCGGAAGAGCTCTCGCATCGGCTTACGAGTCTGTTCCTCGTGCGCGAAGATGGACGCCGCCCCGCACAAGGCCGAAACGCGCTGTTCCAAAATGACCCTCACTGGAAGGATCTAGTGCTCTTTTACGAGTATTTTCATGGCGATAATGGAATGGGACTCGGTGCGTCTCATCAGACCGGTTGGACCGGATTGATTGCGAAGCTCATGCAGCAGAATGGTGAGCCACGAGAGACAAGTGGGCAAGTCGCTTCCAAGAAGCGCCGGAATTAGCCATTCACAAGGCCTAAAAACACAATATTTAACCTATTGGCGTGACGCGCGAGGCTCCGCCTCTACCTCGCCCTTCGAGGCTTTACACTCGCATTCGCCGTGCGGCTACAATTGCGCACATGCCAAAGTCCCAAGCCAAGACTTTCCGCGCTACCCTGGAACGATTACGTTCCAACTTGGGATGGGTCATCGTTCGTATTCCCTTTGACGTAAAGAAAACCTGGGGTAGCGCACGGCCCAAAGTCCGAGGCGAGGTAAACGCTGCCGTTTTCCGTACTTCAGTCTTTCCCGAAAAGAATGGTCACGCATTTCTGCTGATCAATAAGCAACTCCAGAAGGATGCTGGAATCGTCGAGGGAATCAGCGCAAATTTCAAAATTGAGCCCGACACAGAACCTCGCCAGGTAAAAATTCCGGCGGAGCTGAATCGGATTTTCGCCGAAAGCAAGCGGCTGAGGAAGTGGTTCGAGTCGCTCAATTACTCCTACCGAAATTACATCGCGAGCTGGATCGGTGAGCCCAAGAGCGCGGCAAGCCGGGAGCGCCGCGCTGATCAGATTGCCGTGCGCCTGATGGAAACAATGGAAGCGGAACGCGAACTGCCGCCGCTGATCAAAACTGCGTTTGCCCGCAATCCGCTCGCGCGAGAGGGTTGGACTCGCATGACACCACGGCAGCGACGAGGCGAACTGATGGGCATTTTCTACTATCGAACTCCGGAAGCTCGCCAACGCCGCCTATTAAAGACGATTGAAATGGCGAAGAACGTCGCGGATCGCAAGTGGGAGGCACGTGATCCCGGGTTGGCGGCCGCGATCGACTAAGTCGGACTCATCGGGGTTCTTCAGCCGGTTTTCTCAGTGAGATTTTGTCGACAGTTCTACTCTGCCCGTTGGGGTTGTGCGTTACTCCGTCCAGCGTCGAAAAATCAGCGACCCGTTTGTTCCGCCAAATCCGAACGAGTTGGACAATGCCATATTGACCTTTGCTTGCCGCGACTTGTTCGGGACGTAATCGAGATCGCATTCCGAATCGGGCCTATCGAGATTCATGGTAGGCGGGAGACACTGATCGCGGAGTGCCAAAACGGTAATGCCGGCCTCGAGGCCTCCGGCACCGCCGAGAAGGTGACCGGTCATTGACTTGGTCGAACTGACTGCGAGGCCGTTCTTTGCATGCTCGCCGAACGCCCGCTTGATCGCTTTAGTTTCGAGGACATCGCCGAGCGGAGTCGATGTGCCGTGAACGTTTATGTAGTCGATTTGTTCCGGCTTCACGCCTGCGTCGGCCATGGCGGCTACCATCACGCGGTATCCGCCTTCGCCTTCTTCTGCCGGCTGCGTGATGTGATAGGCATCCGCGCTCATGCCATAGCCGATGATCTCGGCGAAGATCGGAGCACCGCGACGGCGGGCGAACTCCAGCTCTTCGAGAATCAGAATGCCTGCGCCTTCGCCGATGACGAAGCCATCGCGATCGACATCAAACGGACGGCTGGCTTTTTCTGGAGCATCGTTGCGCGTCGAAAGCGCGCGCATGGCCGCGAATCCCCCAACGCCCATCGGCGTAATCGCCGCTTCCGTTCCGCCGGCGATCATCACATCGGCAGCGCCCCGCGCGATGATCTTGAAAGCATCGCCGATCGAATGCGCGCTGGTGGTGCAGGCTGTCGCAGTCGCCTCATTTGGGCCTTTGGCCCCATAGCGAATGCTTACATGTCCGGCGGCAAGGTTGATGATGGCCGCCGGTATGAAGAACGGAGAGATCTTGCGCGGGCCACCCTGAATCAAGTTCGAATGCTCGCGCTCGATGATGTCGAATCCGCCGATGCCGGAGCCTATGTGAACGCCTACGCGCTCCGCGTTTTCGGGAGTGATGTTCAGCCCAGACATCTTGACCGCTTCATCGGTTGCGGCCATGCACACATGAATAAAGCGGCCCATTTTGCGGGCTTCTTTTTTCTCGATGAAGTTAAGAGGATCGAAGTTCTTGACTTCGGCGGCAATGGTGCAGGCGAAGCCGGTAGAGTCAAAGCCTGTAATCTGAGCAACGCCGCTCTTGCCGGCCAGCAGATTCGTCCAGACCTCCGGGCTGGTGTTGCCCACCCCGCAGATGAGGCCTATTCCAGTAACGACGACTCTACGGCTCAATTGCTACTTGCCGCCTTTCGCGTGTGCGTTGATGTAGTCGACGGCATTCTTGACCGTCTTGATCTTCTCGGCTTCTTCGTCAGGGATCTCGATGTCGAAGGCCTCTTCGAAGGCCATGACGAGTTCGACGGTATCGAGGGAGTCGGCGCCGAGGTCGTCCACGAACGACGCATTGGGAGTAACTTCGCCTTCATCCACGCCAAGTTGTTCCACGATGATCTGCTTTACCTTCTCATCTACTGCGGCCATTCGCGTTCCTCTCTCTGTTGGAGATATGACTGCCACGACTATAAATAGCCTACTCCGCTAGTGGCGGGCAGGTCTGGAGATTGCTTTGGGATTCTACTGCTTTGCTATCTTGGAGTTCTTCTCGATGTAGCTGACCGCGTCTTGCACGGTCTTGATCTTCTCGGCTTCTTCGTCGGGGATTTCGAGATCGAAGGCCTCCTCGAAGGCCATGATGAGCTCGACGCGATCGAGAGAATCGGCGCCGAGATCGTCCACAAACGATGCGCTGGGCGAGACCTCGCTCTCTTCCACGCTGAGCTGGTCCACGATGATCTGTTTGACTTTATCTTCAACCCCGGGCATCGAGGGTCCTCCTGTTTGCGGCAATTGCGCGCAACAAACTTCTCAGTCTATATGGGTGTACGAAAAGTAGGCAAGAACAGCAACCCCGGGGTGAACACGAAGGACACGAAGGGCACAAAGATGGGCGAAAGTCCGCTCTGCCAGTGTGTCCGATTCAAACACACAGTTGCTTTTAGCGCTCTTTTTCCTTCGTGTTCCTCCGTGGCCTTCGTGTTCAAATGCTTTCATCGAGAGCTGCTCGAAGCCGGTGGTACTCCGCCATACTCATCCCGCAGCCGAGTCTGTCTGTTTTCCATCGATATCTTCCGGCCTTCGATGAAGACCTGCTTCACATCGGTCTTCACATCCAGGGGATCGCCATTTGCGATCACCACGTTTGCGGTCTTACCTACGTCTAGGGAGCCGAGCTTGTCGGCTACTCCCCAGATTTCGGCAGGATTGATCGTCACGGCTTTCAGCGCCTCTTCGTACGGGAGCCCGAAGGCGACGGCGTATCCGGCGGCATAGGGCAGATTGCGGTTGTGCTCGACGTGATATGACGCGAAGGCGACCTTTACTCCACGCTTATAAAGCTCGGCCGGCAGCGAGTACACGGCATCGTAGCGCTCGTCGCCGCGCGGAAAATCGTAAATCGGGCCAACAATTACCGGTACCTTCCACGAGGCGATTTCGTCGAGAATGTCTTGCGAATGCGTCACATGGTTCAGAACGACTTTGAGATTGAACTCGCGAGCGAGGCGCATTGCATTTTCAACGTCGTAGCCGTCTTTGGCTCCGATCACGACTGGCTTTTGGCCATGCAGGTACGGAAGCAAAGCCTCAAGTTTCAGATCGCGCTTCTGGCGATCAGTTCCTCCCCTACCCGAAGAACTGCTGGATGATTCCGAGGTTCGTGCTGCGCCGCCCTTCTGCTTGGCTTCGTAGTCTTGCGCGTCGAGAAATGCCTGACGAAGCTGCGAGGCTAGTCCCATGCGAGTCGATGGGAACCGCCCGCCGATTCCGCCTTCGCCGCGTCCGCCGCGACGACGCTGCTCGGCCGAAAAGTTCAAGGGCATGGCAATGTCACGCACGAGAATCATGTCGTCACGATCTTTGCCATCGAGCTGAATGAAGATGTCCTGGCCCGGTAGGCTGTCGTCGGAGCCTGGCGCTACGATCGCATTGGTGATGCCGTTCACTCGCACTACAGGTATGCGTTGCGTCTCGGCGTGGAACGCGTCGTACACGTGCATCTGGGGCATGATCTCATCGCTCGGCTCGACGAGATCGTTGCTCATCTGATCGGCTTCGACTTCGACTAAGCCGATGTTCGTTTCTGAATCGATCAGGCCGGGATAAACCGTCATTCCCGTGGCATCGATTACTGTCGCGTTACGTGGAATCGCGGTGCCTGGGCCACCGACGGCAGTGATTTTGCCGCCGTCCATCACCACGACTCCGTTTTCAATCACGCCGTGGGTGATGGTGAGCAGCTTGCCGCCGCGAATTGCGATTGGACCAGGCTCTTCAACCTTCGAAGTCGCCATGCGCGTTCGCTGCTTCGAATTTTGCCCCGGCGAAACGGAGACAAGGAGAGAAAAAACGCTGACTACAAGAAGTTTCATGTTCATTAGTGCATCTCCCCGATTCCCATTTCCTCTTCGAGACTGCCATCGAAATCACTGCCTGACATAGGAGCGTTCTTCCAGTGCGTGAGTCCTAATCCGGGAAGCGAGCTGTCGAAGTAAACTTCACCGTCGATGATCGTTTTTTCTACTTTGGCATAGCTGGAGAGCGGATCTGTATTCCAGATGGAAATGTCGGCGTCTTTCCCGACTTCAAGTGAGCCAACGCGATCATCGACGCCGATGATCCAGGCTGGGTTCAGCGTGATCATCTTCAGTGCTTCCTCTTGCGTGGCTCCGCCATAACGAATCACCTTGCCCGCGTCCTGATTCAGCCGGCGGACCACATCGTTCGAATCGCTCTTCAGCGCAACGCGAACACCGCGGCGAGAGGACATAACAGCATTCCAAGGCTGCGCGTCCCAGGCTTCGTCTTTGAATCCCCACCAGTCGGGCCACGTCGCGATCGCGATCCCCTCGGCTGCAATTTTGTCTGCGACTTTGTAGGCTTCCAAGGCGTGGTGGAAGGCTCGAATGTGATATCCGAACTCGCGCGCCATCGCCATCTCGGTGAGGAACTCGTCGGCACGATAGCAGTGAATCTGGACGTAGAGTTTGCCGCGAAGAACATCGGCCAGCGCGTCAAGCTTCAGATCGCGCTTTGGTGCTCTTGCCTCCTTGTCCCCTTTTTGAACTTTTCCGTTGTAGTCATCCCAATCCCGCATGTATTCGCGAGCCTGCTGGAGAGCCTCGCGCTGCACTTCGAAGTTGCCCATACGTGTG
>DATEMI010000058.1:0-2034 GCA_035275665.1 Terriglobales bacterium
TCCACCGAGATAGAACGACCACCTGTAAGAAGACACGAATACGGAGCCAACGAGAAGACCGACCAACACAAGCAACACTATTGCGTGCCTAAGTCCAAGGCCGCCGCTAGGTCGAGTTTGTCCGGCTGATTACGCCATAGCGTCAAGCTCCTACTCACGTCCAAATTATGCGCTCGCAGGCTAACTGTTGAGAACAGGCGTGTCTGTTGAAAAATCTCGGTTCACGACAAGCTTCTTTGTCCCTGCCAGTCTCTTGGTTGTTCGCTTTTTTCGTTCAGGCCAGGTTCATGCAGTTGCCATCTGCGGGGTTGACTTACGGCTGAGGAATCGCACCAGCCGTTTCAGGTTCTGCGCCGTAGCCGCCAGGTAAAACTGCTCGCGCACGAAGCGCATCCGGCGTAGCCTCAGGCGGCGTAGTCCAATGTAATTCTTCAGCTCTGCGAACAGTGCCTCCACCTTTCGCCGAGCCCGTTGCGAGATCGCGAACTCCGGTGTCTCGGCCCGGGCCTTGGCACGCTGCCGTGCCTCTTCACAAGTGTGGACGGCGATCGTCCGATACTTGCCTCGCGTGCAGCGGCTCTTCTGGGAGCACTCGCGACAGCGCTTCGGCGTCGAATAATAAAGGTGAGTGCGGTTGCGCGCATTGATGCCGACGTATTTCAGCGGCTTGCCTTCTGGGCAGATATAGCAGTTCTCCTCGGGCACGTAGGTGAACTGGTCGATGCCATAGAGATCATCACTCTGCCCATTGCCATTTTCTTTCACGCGGATGAAACCTGCGATGCCGCGTTCATCGAGCCATTGCAACATTTCGCCGTTGCCGTAGGTGGTGTCCGCGGCCAGAGTCTGGGGCAGATAGCCGTAACGTTCGCGATAGCGTTCGATCATGTCTCGCGCCGCTATGCTCTCGTGACTCAACCGTGCCGGTGTAGCTTGCACTCCCACGATGACGCAACTGGCGTTATCCACCAGATAATTGTCGTAGTAGCCGAGCCGTGCCGGACCGCCTTTGGTCGCATAGGTCGAGTCAGGATCCGTAGTGGAGACTTTGTCTTGCTGCTCAACCGGAGCTTCGACGGGGTTCTCCCGCTCCAGTTCTACTAAGTACTCGCGCACCCTGTGGTTCACCTTCGCCACTTCCGCCAATTGTTCGCGGGGAACACGACTGTGATGATCGCCATTGGCCTGAATGAAACTGCCGTCCACTGACATGTGTTCGCCCTTCACCAATCCGGCTGCGACGCAACGGGCGACGATCTCCTCAAACAGCTCCTGAAACAGATTCGATTCCTGGAACCGGCCATGCCGGTTCTTGGAAAACGTAGAGTGGTGCGGAATCTCCTGATCGAAGCCCAGTCCCGTGAACCAACGCCACGCCAGATGCATACCCAGCTCTTCCACCAGTTTCCTTTCGCTCGTGACCCCGTAGAGATAACCGATCAGCAGCATGCGCAACAGCAGTTCGGGGTCGATCGATGGCCTTCCCGCAGCGCTGTAGGAGTCTTTCAACTTGGCTCGAACAAAGTCGAAGTTGACGTGGCGATCGATCAGGCGTAGCAGATGATTTTCCGGAACCTGATCTTCTAGGCGGAAGTAATAAAACAGCGACTCCGCGCGGGAATGGTGTCCCATCATGAGCAGCAGGCCTCCGAGCGTGGCGATGAACAGCAGCATCGGGAACTCTGGCCTGCTTATAGCGTGAACGTAGCACCGCCACAAGCATCAACTGAGGGACTTTTTCAACAGACACAGGCGTTCTCGCAAGCTTGCGCTTTCTCTTCGCCTTTTTCGGGGGATTTGAGCCCTATGAGATTTATCGCCAACAATCCCGAACCTTTACCCTGCACCAGTCGGCATTCTTCTTGTTTCCGAGCTGGACACCTTGATAGCCATCGAAGTAAATGCACAACCTCGCGTCATCATCTTCAGCAAACTGGAACCGGAACGACTGGATTCTCTTTCCATCTGATCTCAGTTCGACCAGATGACTCGTTTGCAAGTCCAAGCCGTCGATCAGCACAGGCTGTTAGTGCG
>DATEMI010000059.1:0-2527 GCA_035275665.1 Terriglobales bacterium
AGTTCAGCGCTAACGGCCCACGGTTCGCCCGCAACATTAAAGAATTCTTAACGGAGCGAGTGCTTGCTGCTTGTTTCTGACAAGCTGGAAAAAATGTAAGCTGCTGAAAGCTACGCTGGCAAGCAAAAAAGCGTCCTTAAAGCTAAATCACTGGTTACCTAAGGTATTCTGCGGGTGACAAATGGCCAATCTGGGAATTTAGATTCGAATTGACGGAGAAGAACTGGTGCCTCGGTGGTGCCGCTGGGTCGTCCCACAGCGGGTGCTTACTCCGGTCGCATTCTTAATGTTCGCATATACAGAAGCAGGACAATTTTGAATCAATCTTGCAGGAATTTGAGCCGCTTCTTTCTGTGTTTACGAGTTCCAATTTGCGCGCTGCTGATCGCGGCTGCAGTAGGCCTCCAGGGGCAAACTGCCGACCAAAGTGGGACAGCAGAAAACCAAGACTCCGCAGATAGCGCCGGAATCCAGACCGGCCAGTCTTCCAAAAGCAGCGCCCGCGGCAGTGTTGCGGACGATGCCAAGAAAACGTTCGGCGGATTCATTTCCGACCAGAAGCGCATCTGGAGCAGCCCAGCGCGCCTGAAGATCTCCGATGCCGAATGGCTGGTTCCCACAGCGGGAATCGCAACCGGCCTCTTCATGACCGATCCGACTACGTCGCGCGAGCTGACGCGCAACAGTCACGTCGATACAGTGGCCAAGTTCTCGGATGTTGGCCTGGGTCTTTTCGCAGCCGCATCCGGTACCATGTATCTTGCCGGGCGGCACTTCAACGATGACCATCTACGCGAATCGGGTCTGCTCTCTGCAGAAGCGGCGGCCGACACCTTCGTCGTAACCGATGCACTCAAATACAGCCTGCGTCGCGAACGTCCCGATGTGGATCGCGGCCAAGGCGCATTCTTTCAGTCAGGCGGCACTTCATTCCCGTCAGGACATGCGAGCACGTCTTTCGCAATTGCGACCGTGATCGCGCACGAGTATCCCGGAGCGTTTAGCCAATTTGCCAGCTACGGATTGGCGAGCGCGGTGAGCCTCGCCCGTGTGGGCGGGCAAAAGCATTTTCCGTCCGACGTCTTCATCGGGGGAACGATCGGGTATCTGATTGGACGCAGCGTTTACAAGAACCATCATGATCCAGACGTCGACTACGGAACCTTTGAACGCGCGTCACTGCCGATTTCCGCCGAGCGCATGAGCTCCACGTACATCGAGTTGGATAGCTGGATTTATCCCGCCGTCGAGCGACTGGCGGCACTCAATGTCATCGATTCCACATTTGCCGGCATTCGCCCGTGGACGCGCATGGCTGTTTATGCGATGGTCTCGCGCGCCGAAGAGCCTCCACAGGGTACCGAAGCAAGCATTCTTCTCAATTCACTACGCTCAGAGTTCCATCGCGAAGCGGAGTTGCGCGGCGGCGCACAAAACAAAGCAATCTCCATCGATCACGTATACACGCGTACGCAGTACATCTCCGGCCCGCCACTGAATGACGGGTTCCATCTTGGGCAGACAATCGTCGATGACTTCGGCCGGCCGTTTGGCCAAGGCATGCAGCAGATCGCCGGCTTCGAGAGTCGAGCTGAGGCAGGCCGCTTCTCGTTCTTTGTGCGTGGCGAATATCAGCACGCGCCGTCAGTTCCGGGCTACAGTGCGCAGGTAAACCAAACCCTGGCAAAGATCGACGTGATTCCCAGCGAGTTATTCAACGGTGTACCGGAGCAGAATGTTTTTCGGCTGCTGGATACTTATGTTTCCTTCAATTTGTTGAGCAATGAAATCTCCGTCGGCAAGCAGTCGTACTGGTGGGGGCCGGACGACAGCACCTCGCTGATGCTGAGCAATAATGCGGCGCCGTTCTACGGTATCCGGCTCAATCGAACTTTTCCGCTGTACATTCCGCTATTTTCAAAGCTGTTCGGAACCGTGCGCTACGACAACTTCTTCGGACGGCTTGATGGAAACCACTATCCACCCGATCCGTTCACCTTCGGACAGAAGCTGATCCTGCAGCCGACGAAAAATTTGGAAATCGGTTTTTCACGCAGCTCCATCTTCGCCGGCAAAGGCCTTGAGCCGCTGACATTGGGTACTTTCTGGAAGACCGCGACAAGCGCGAGCAGCGGAACCAATGTGGGATTCAATCCGCGCTTCACTCCGGGCACTCGCCACGCGAATTTTGATATTCGCTATCGCCTACCATTCCTGCGGAATTGGGTTACGGCGTACATCGATTCTTTTGTTCACGATGACATTTCACCGGCCGACGCTCCTAATCGTGCAGCGGTGATGCCTGGTGTGTACGTCAGTCATTTTCCGGGTCTTCCTAAAATGGATCTACATGTTGAGGGCGGCACGACTGATACCTTCCCAACGCAAGTGCTGGGCGGGAACTTCTATTACTACGAAGGCCTGTACCAAGACAGCTACACCATCAACCGCAATCTCCTCGGCTCCTGGATTGGACGCGAAGGTACCGGGGGAAAAACGTGGGTTAACTATTGGTTGAATGCAGCCA
>DATEMI010000060.1:0-2874 GCA_035275665.1 Terriglobales bacterium
GTGTACTGTCCTGCAGCAGGCGAACTCGCCACCAGTGACATCGGAGTATTCTGCGTGCCCGCAAGCGTCACCGGACCATCGGAGCCGAAGTCATTCGCGACCACTGAGTACGCATCTGCTCGCGCCACTCCATAATGCGCAACGTAGCTAGCATGCTGCGCAGCCTGATAACTCCCGCCGCCGGTCGGAACCGTAAAGTTCTCCGAAGCCGCAACCAGCAGCAGCTTGCCTTTCGTGTCCCAAACATTGCATAGCTGCTGAATCGGCCCTTCGCACAACGAAATCGCAACCGCCGCGGTGTAGGTGTAACTGGTAGTCCGAGTCGTCCCGCCGCCGAGTCCTTTACCTCCGGTAGCCTGCTTGGAGGTCTGCGCGATCGGCGTGAAGTCTCCATACCAGATCAGCTTTCCTGAAATGCGATTCTGTCCATAAACGATCGGGATCGCCTGGCCGTAGGAGGCAGTCTGCACGCGCAGCGTGTGCAGGACTGTGGGCTGCTGGGCTACGGAGCGTTTGGGGCTGGAAAAGATAGACACGATCGGCAGCCTCTACAGTTGTTTCTTCAAGTAATTCAAATAGGAATATCTTTTGCGGATCATTTCACGCAGGCACTCCACCTGCGCTTCTCGAAAATGCCGCCGTGCCCATACGGCCTCAAGGATTGCGTAACAGAGATGGCAAAAAATCTGATCACCTACACAAAGACGGCTTTCGCGCGTCTTAGGCAGTGGCTCCCTGCATTGCGCACAGAACTCGTAATTGTTCTGCGGCACTCGCCGCGAAGCCACCGCGGCTCTCGCCTCCAAATCAGCAATGAACTCCTTCATCTCCATGGGCTAAAAAACCTCCGCGGGCGACCCACTAAACAGCCTTCGCGTTCGCCATCCGCAAGCAGGATGCCTTTGTTTGTGAGCGCGTGAATAATCAGCGGCCACTGAATCACGATTGCGCCGTGGGCCCAGCAACGACCGAAGCGATAAAGCACCAGATCGCCGGGAAGGCAGGGAACAGGGGATAGGTTGCAGGGGACAGAAAAACCCGATCCTCCTGTTCCCTGTAACTTGTCCCCTGTAACCTCACATGCATGCTGCTGCACGATGCGAAGATAGATTTCTTCTGACCGGTGCAGCATCCAGTCCTGCGGGTAGAAAGGGATCTCGACATCGCCGATCAGTCCGGCCTCGCGATAGACCTCCAGCGGAAACATTGCGCAATCGACGCCCACGCCCTTGAGGCGCCCCATGTGGTGATAGGGCGTGCCGAGCCAGGAGCGCGCGATTTCGCTAACACGCTCACGAGTGGACTGAATGGACGAAGTGGACGAGGTGGACTGTCCATGAAGTCCACCGTGTCCGCTAAGTCCACTCATATCGCCGTCTCCGGAACAGGCACATACGGAAATCCGCCAAAGTTCACGACATTCGAGAACTTCGTCGTACACGTCGCCTGCGTCTTGTCGCACCCGGGATAAATCGTGAACGTGTCGCCGATCGCCGGCGAAGCCGGCAGCGGCACGAAGAAGTACACCGTCCCGCCGGAGTTTGTGTATGTCCTCACGGCGGCAACGTGGCCGTTGTTTGCGCCTGAGGTGAAGACGAGCTGGCCGTTGTCGAAGTAGCTGTCGGCTTGCGTGAGGCTCGTGATCAGCTTGTTCCGCGTGCTGCCCGCCTGCACAGTTCCATTCACGGCGAAGGCGGATTTGTTCAGCGTGCATCCGGCGTCGAAGAGCGTGTGCATGCACGTGGGCTGAAGGATGTTGCGCGGGAGCTGAGTGTTCAGATCTTCGACTTTGCTCTTGCAGGTGAACTTGGCCATGGTGCGCGAGAGCTGATCGAGATCGCCGATATTGCCGACAAATCGAATCACCGTCCCTTGCTGGTTGAGCGCCGAATCCATGAATAGACGCCGCACCGTGATCTGCGCCTTGTCGAAGTCGCCGCGCGCGATCTTCTGCAGAATCGGCACGCTTCCGATCAGGTCGGACGAGCTGGCGTGAATCTGGAGGCTAAGAGTCCCAATTTTGGAAACGCCGATTACTTCTTCGACCGTCCCGCGCGTGAAGTTCGGCGGGCCGGAGAGATACGTTGTGCCGCCGACTACGAGTGTGCGATCGAAGGTCGTGTAGTGCAGGGCCGTGCCGTCGGCGAGGGTGAGGTCGTAGAGCTCGGCCATGACGAACTCGGTCGTGGACGTGAGGAAGTTGATGAAGGTGGGCGTGGCGGTTTTCATGTTTGGGCTTTCGGCTGTCGGCTTTCGGCCAGCAACCGGTTTGGTGGAATACGGAAGAGGCTTACTGGACGAACGATAACCTCTGAATACACAGTTGACCATGGGGCTGTGACAATATTGTTTTAATGAGCGCACGCCACAACTCCAGATTTATGCGCTTGTACGCCATCGTCCGATTTGATCTACCTTTCAGTTCCAAACACAGCGTTTCCGTAGTCTCCGTCTTTTCTACAGACGAAGCCGCAGAAGCCGAAGCTAATCGGCTCAGGAGGATCAACGAAGGGAAGGGATGTGAGTACGAGGTTCTTGTAACGCGGTTAAAGGGATAGCTGGCGTCTACAGTCCTGTCATCCTGAGCCTTCTTTTGGCGAAGGATCTCCCGCGATTTTTCGGACTTGAATTGCTGCAGGTGAGGCTCCTGCACCAAGAAGCACAAGATTGTTGGCCGAGGAGCCCTACCAGTGGCATGGGTAACGTAAGCATCTCGGGAGATCCTTCGCCCAAAGGCGGGGCTCAGGATGACAGGTTTAGAGCGAGTATTCATCGAGCGAAAGCGTCTACTGGCCGAACGCCGAAAGCCGAGCGCCGACAGCCAACCCATCAACTCCTCACCTCGACCAACTCCACCTTCTTGCACTCCCAAAG
>DATEMI010000061.1:0-9212 GCA_035275665.1 Terriglobales bacterium
GGCGCGGGAACAGCTCGAAGCGGACCAGCACCAGCGTGGCGGACTAGATACGCCTGGCGCGCAGCGGAATCTCTCCATCCGTCGGTCCCCACTCCATGGACTACGGCCAGCAACGGTTCGCCGGCCTGCACAAGCGGGCGAGCCTGTTTCCGACGAAAGACGACATGCTGTCCTTCGGGCGGGGTAAAGAACTGTGTGGCATCCTGAACTGTCCAATTCGCTAGCTCGTCGTTAATGATTCCCAATTTGGTTTTCAGCGGCAAGACGATCACGGCAAGATCCTGAGATCCATCGCCATTAAAGTCTCCGTTGACAAAGCTGTGATCGCCACGGTCAGCTACTACAGCGCGTCCGAATATGCGTTGCAAAGTGGCATCGACTTCCTTCGCCGAAGCCGCGCGAGACGGCACTCTTGAAGCGTTAGGCGGGGAAGTCTTGGCCGTGTTTTGCTTGATTGGTTCTTCCACTCGAGTCGGCGGTTTTGCGGTACAGGCACAGAGGAACGCAATCATTGCCAACCATAGGGAGTTTCGCTTCATTGTTCGACCTCATCCGGAACAGGTGGATCCGGGGAAGATATATCCACCTGTTCTCGACGCGTTCTCTGCTAGAGAGAATTGAGGAACGTGATCAATTGGTTCTTCTGAGTTGTGCTCAGACTGCGATAGTTATTGATCACGAATGTTGCTTCGCCTGCATGGCGCAGAATCGCTTCGTTACGTGTCAGTGATTCACCGTCATGCATCAGGCGATCACGAGTACGCATGCCCCACAAAGGCGCCGTGCGCATCTTGTTCGCCGTATCGGGTGGACCGTTTTGCACGATTCCATCGCCGGCGCCGACATCATGCAGGAGGAAGTCGCTATACGGATGGATCACTTTGCTTCCGAGTGCAGCCGGCACAGTGAAGGCTCCGCCATTGATCACGGTTCCAGCAGGAGCGGTTGTGATGGAAGTCAGGTGGCAGATGTTGCAGCCGATCGCGCTAAACAACTGCTGACCTGTCTGCGCATCGCTGGTGGCGAGCAGGGCCGAATCAACTGGAGGCGCCTTCGTCCCGCGCATAAAGGTCGCAAAGTGATCGATATCCGCCATTCCGAGGCCGTCAGGACCGTCTTCGGGATCGGTTGTGGTCTTGCATACGGTAGTAGTATCCGTCGGATTCAGACGATTGGTGATCCCTTGCTCGTTCAAATAGGCATCGCTTGAGAACGACAACAAGCTGGCCTGCTGATTCTTCCATCCAAACCGTCCTCCTCGTATATGGCCTGGCGCTTCCAAAACGGGAACTTGGATGAACTCGCCGGCGATCTGTCCACCACTCTGCGAAGGCTGATTGTTGGCAATCGCCAGCAGGGTATTGCTGTCAATTGCCTCCACAAAACCATCACCGAGAGTGTTTAGAGAGGTGCGGAAGGTGCGAATTGTTTCCGATCCCGGCGTCCTTTCCTGCGCCTGTGCGCACGTCGCCCGGTCATTCACTAAGGACCGATTTGGAACCGCGTTCTGGCCATCGTTGATGCTGATGGTCGGATTCACAAAGTTGCCATTGAAGTCTGTGTGGCCAACACGAAGTTCCGTCACCTGGCTTATGCCGCCAGTGACCGGATTCTGATGGCAGCTCACGCAAGACTGCGCGTTATATAACGGACCGAGGCCGTTATCGACTCCGTCCTGCTCCTCGAAGTGGGACTGATCGTTAGCAAAGGTGTCGCCCGCCGGTTCGGGAAAGCCGTTGCTGACGCTTTGGGATCCCGGATTCTGGTTAAGTGTGGGGGTGCTGAATCCAGTGGGAGCCTGAGAACTTGATTGGCTCAGCACCACTGTCACCGTCCCTAGCAGGCAGAGCACTGCCAGGGCGGCGAACGACGCTGCATACTGCTTTAAGTGTTGTCGCATGGAACTTCCTTCCGTGTGAACTAAGCACGAAGTTGCTGCGAGTTGTCGTTCAGGGCCTACTTGCGTGTGCCGCAAAGGGACGGCACCCAGGAAGGTTCTTTTCGGCGCGAATACTTTGCACGCGCCTCGTGTTGGGACCGTAACGAGAGTGGCGGTTACGTACTACGCGTGACAGACTATAAGTAGGGATAGTTCGGGCAGCAAGAAAATAGTTGATGAAAGACTTTACTTATTGGTACATACAAAGAGGACTTAAGAATTAACCGAGTAGTAATATGAGTGCGTGTACTCGGATGAATATACAGTGGTACATGTACTGATGGACATGTACCATTTACTGATAAGTTATCAGTTGAGATTCCTGTGGAAAAGCATTGGAACTGACAAGCTTTGATCGGTGCTTAGCGAGATAAACCCGGATACCAGATAAGAGCGGGATGATTCTAGATAATTATCGTCAAACCTGCGGAGAGTTCCAGCGTTGGATGACGCGGTAGTCGTGTTCAAAACCCAGGATACTGACGGTCCCCGTACCAAGCATCAACAATTGGCCTCGGTCAGGCGTGAGCCCGAGCCATACCGCCGTCAGGATTCTCAGGACGTGACCATGAGCGAACAGCGCGACATCACCCTTAGCGTTTAGACATTCTTGAATTACTCGCTGAACTCGAATGCCTACTTGTTCGACTGATTCTCCATCTACAACTCCGTCGCGCCAGAGCGACCATGTCGGACGATCCTTACGGATATCTGCAGTCGTGCGGCCTTCATACGCGCCATAGTCCCATTCGTTGAGATCATCCGTTACGCGAGCAACATCGGCATAGCCGGCCAGACGGCAGGTTTCTCTGGCGCGCTGCATAGGGCTGACCAGCACCATTGCGAATTTGCATCTCTTCAGCTTGTCGCGCAGTTCTTCCGCCTGCTTTATTCCACTCGGTAGCAGCGGCAGGTCAGTGCGTGAGGTGTGCATGCCCTTGGCCGACCATTCGGTTTCGCCGTGACGCATCAGCCAGATTTCTTTCTTAGGATCGATCATCACTAATCAAGGAGGATTCGTACCTGAGGTCTTGCGGCTATTTTGGCCGCCCAAACAGCCGGGTGCGAACGTCGGGCCAGAACTCTTTCGTCAGGTTGTAGGCCGCGTCGAAGGCAATGCGGGAGCCCATGGAATAGGCAAAGTCGCCGACCGTTCGCTCGTCGGCAGGATAATAGGTTCGACTGAGGCCGCTCGAGGTGGCTGCGGCCAAAATTTCAGGAGCGTTGAATCTCTCGTGTCCCGAATCGGTACGGGTACTCAGCACTCGCGTAATGGAATAGACCGCGCGAGCGGTAAATGTCCCATTCCCCATTCGGTAGTAGCGCGGGTCAGTGTGGAAAAGCGACGGGTACACTCCAATGCCGAAGAACTGCGCGCTGGCCGTGTCAGCTAAATCGGCTCCGTATCGTTTGAGATAGCCTTGTCCGCCGCCTCCATACCCGTGGTGAACGTCGATCGCTTGATCGAATCCCGCTTCGATCGCAACTCCGGCAAACGTGAACGGATTGATAAAGTTCTTTTCCACCTGGCTGAACTTCTGCGCCGTGCTCAGCGGCGGCCCCTTGGTATCACGTCCTTCGACCACCAGACGGTTCGGGCTCACCAGGTCCAGAACTTTGTTCTCAAAGCTTCTCGATTTCGTTTTCTTAGGCTGCTGATCAGTTTTTTGCTGAGCTGCGGTCTGCGCGAGCGCTGCTGCAGAGATCAGGGAGAAGGCAAGAACGCGCAGCAGAAGCGACGCAGGCATTCGGGGAGTGTATTGAACGAGCCTGCAACTTGGCAACCGAGGTTACTTCACGACCACCGGCTGCAGCGGAGCATCTTCCGTGTGAACCGCTCCGATTGCGTTGACGATCACATCGACCACCGCGTCTTCGCCGACGATGGTGTTCAGCATCAAGTGGTAAATGTGCCTTTCGGGCCAGTGGATATGGAAGTGCTGGTGAATGAAGGCTGCACGTTCGCGATCGGCAGTATCGATCACGCTTTCTGCGTGCGAGCGCGAAGTGCAGTACTGGCGTACGCGGTTGATCTTGAAATCGCGCGGAGCATAAAGGAATACATGAAATGTGTCTTCGCGATTGGCTAGATGATAAGGCGCTCCACGTCCGACAATTACACGCTCTCCTGCATCTGCCGCTTTAATGAAGACTGAACGCGTCAGATCGCACATTTTGTTGCAGTCAAAGTCGTCGGCGCCGAGCACTCCGCGCTCCGCGCCTCCGCCCCAGAATAGCCTGCTCACGCGCGAAAAGAAGGGATCGGGATGTTCGTCGAGCTTCTTAACCGCCTCCACGTCGACCTTTGCCATTTTGGCAATGTCGAAGATCAATGATTTGTCGATGAGTTTCCAGTTAAGACGGCGCGCAACTTGGGCAGCGATTTCGACTCCGCCACACCCGACTTCGCGGTCGATAGTGATGTTGCGAATAGACATGAATACAACAGTTTCTGGTTTCCAGTTTCAGGTTTCGGCAAAGCCAGTTCCGAACCGGTCGCAAGAGAACTGAGAAAACACCAGCCAATGGCTTTGCCGAAACTTGAAACCTGAAACTCGAAACGCCTCTCTGCCCTCAGTGAACCCCGCCTGGACCCGCGCCAGGCTTGTTCTTGCGCATCAGGAAGGCCAGCGGCACCATCATCCCACAAACGATGGCGAAGATGAAGATCACATCGTTGTAGGCCAGCGCGGCGGCCTGCTGCTGCACCCGGCCGTAGATCATGTGGTAGGCGCGCTGCGAGGCGTCGGCTGCGCTGTAACCCGCGCCGGTGATGGCGTGGGTTATGCCTTCAATCCGGCTCTGAAAAGCCTGGTTTGTATTAGTAAGATGCGACACCAGGTCGCTCTGGTGCTTCTGCGACCGTTGCGCCAGCAGCGTCTCTACGATCGAGATACCGACGCTGCCGCCCATATTGCGTGCCAGGTTGACCATGCCTGAGACCTGATTGTTCTTGCTCCGCGGCACGCCGACGTACGAGAGCGTATTGATGGGTACAAACAGGAAAGCGATTCCCGCTGCCTGGTAAATGCGAAGCCTCACAGCTTCGGCAAAGCTGATGCCGAGGTTCAACTCCGTCATGTGAAACAGAGCGATACAACAGGCGAGGAAGCCGAGCGCGATTAGCCAGCGTGCGTCGTAATGAGTCACCAGAAACCCGACCAGCGGCATCAGCAGCATCACCGCTACGCCGCCCGGGGAGAGCGCCATTCCTGCCTGCTCGGCGGTGTATCCGAGCAGTGTCTGCAGGTACTGCGGGATGAGCACGGTAGTCCCAAAAAGGGCCAGGCCGAGCATTACCATCATGACAAAGGAGATGGTGAAGTTGCGATTCTTGAACATCCGCACATTGACGATTGGGTCCTTCTGGTAGTACTCCCAGAAAATGGCGACGACGATGGCCGAGACTGCGACGATGGCAAACGTTAGGATGAAGTTCGACTGCAGCCAGTCCTCGTGCTCGCCTTTGTCGAGAACTACCTGAAGGCAGCCAAGGCCGACGCCGACCAGAGCCAAGCCGATGTAGTCGATCTTGATCCCGGCATTGCGCCGCTCAGCCATCTCCGGGGGATCTTCGACTAAGCGGTTCGTCAGAAACATTGACAAGAGCGCGACCGGAACATTGATGAAGAAAATCCAGCGCCAGTCGTAATTGTCAGTAATCCAGCCGCCAAGCGTCGGGCCGATCGCAGGCGCGAGGACGACGGCCATGCCATAGAGCGCGAATGCCGCGCCGCGCTTCCTTGGCTCGAATGTATCAGCAAGAATTGCTTGTTCACTCGGAGCAAGCCCGCCCCCTCCGACTCCTTGCAGAACACGGAAGAGGATCAATAACGGTAGGCTCGGCGCCAATCCGCACAGCAGGGAACTCGCGCCGAAGAGCGCGACACAAGTCATGTAGAACCGCTTGCGTCCGAGGAAGTCAGAGGCCCAGCCGCTCATGGGCAGAATTACCGCGTTGGAAACGAGATACGAGGTGAGAACCCAGGTGCTCTCGTCGGTGGTAGCGGAGAGACTGCCGGCGATGTGCGGCAGGGCAACGTTGGCGATGCTGGTGTCGAGCACCTCCATGAACGTCGCCATCGTGACCGTGAGCGCGATTGCCCAGGGATTGTGTCGGGGGCGCCAGTCTTGGTGGGACTTTGGCGCCTTGAACTCCCGGACTTCAGTCTTTTCGGAAAGGGTGGGCATCAATAGTTACGGCTAAACGATCGATAGACCTTGACCATGCACGTTGTACTTGGCGATGCCGTCAGTCCGCTGTCATGCTGAAGCGCTTCTTTTGCGCGAAGGATCTCCCGCAATGTTTCGGATTGAAATGCAGCATGGTTGGCTCTGACCAATAAAGGCCGAGGTTCGTGGTGAAGAGCCTGGAAAGGGCGTTTCCCATTCCGGCATCGCGGGAGATCCTTCGCGCCAAAGAAGCCCTTCAGGATGACAGGCTTTTGGCAAGGGACTGCGAGCATCGAAGCACCTGAACGATCCGTTTCGCGTTATCGCACCTTCACCTTAGGTTCCACCGACATTCCAGGACGCAGCAGATGATCCTTGTTCTGGTCGGGATCGAGCACGATGCGCACGGGAATGCGCTGCACGACTTTCACGTAGTTGCCAGTTGCATTCTCCGGAGGAAAGAGACTGAAGCGTGCGCCGCTAGCCCCGCCGATTGCCTGCACTTTGCCGTGGTATTCACGACCGGTCGCATCGACTTTGATATCCACCGGCTGTCCAGGCTTCATGTTCTTGAGCTGGGTTTCTTTGAAGTTGGCGGTGATCCAGACATCGTCAATATCGACCAGCGACATCAAGGCCTGACCAGGCTGCACATACTGGCCGACTTCCGCAGTCCGATGCCCGACGATGCCATGTACCGGTGCCGTAATTTTCGTGTACTGCAGGTTGAGTTGCGCCTGCTCGAGCGCGGCTTTGTTCTTGGCTGCAGTCGATTGCGCAGAGTTCGCACGAGCCTCGGTCACGTTTACCTGTCGCGGACCTGTCAACGCGCTGCGGAGATTGGCTTGTGATTGAGCGAGTTTGGCTTGAGCCTGCGTAATTCCAGCCTGAGCTGCGATCACGTTGTCGTGCGCGCTCTGGACCTCAGCCGCTGTCCCTTGCGCCGTAGCTACGGCGGCATCGTATTGCTGCTTGGAAATCACGTCTCTCTCGACCAGTGGCTTGTATCGCTGCACATCGCCTTGCGCTTTGTTGTTGTTGGCGATTGCTGCCTGCTCCTTGGCTTTCGCTGCATCGAGATTCTTCTGCGACGCATCCACAGCAGCTTGCGCGTTGTTGACATCAGCGTGCGCCGCCGCTGTTTGGCTCTGCGTGTTAATCGAAGTGATCGGCACGTTGTAGTTCGCGGCTGCGGCTTGAGCCTGGGAGTCGGCATAGTCAGCTTGAGCCCGTGCAAGCGCCACTTGATAATCTCTCGGATCGATCTCGACGAGAACCTCTCCCGGCTGGACTTCCTGATTGTCCTCGACGTGAACTGCGGTGATGTATCCACCGACACGCGACCCGATCTGTGCGATGTGTCCATCGACCTGCGCGTCATCGGTATCTTCGTACTGACGCGCGTGCAGCCACCATAGCAGCGCTCCAACAGCGAGGATGACAACAACGATGGGAGCAATCTTCTTGAGGCGAGTTTTGCGTTGCGCGGTTCGCGCAGCGGCTTCTTCTTCCTCGCGCGACTTCTCCTGCTCCACAGGTTGCGGACCTGGTTGACCGTGCTGCGGCTCCGTCTCTGTACGCTGTTGCGGCCGCGGCTGTCCGTCGCCGCTTGCGACTTGTTGTTCTTCCACTGTGTCTCTCGGCTTCTCCTGCGTCGCGGCCATCACTTGCCTCCCAGATAAGTTGCAGCGTTCTGTCGCGCTTCACCCAGCGCGCGAGCCAGACTGAGTTTTGCCAGATTATGAATATAAAGACTGGCTACATATTGATTTTGTGCGCCGACCAACGATCCTTGTGCCTGGACTACCTCTAAATTGTCGGTCACGCCGGCTGTAAATCGCTCTCGTGCTTCGGAGAGTTCTTCCTGTGCCAGCTTAACCGTTGCGTCCGCGACCTGCACCTGCTCCGCGGCAGCGTTGATATCCAGAAATGCCGTGCGAATCTCGGCGTCGATGCTTGACTGAAAGTCTGACAGCCGATCTTTGCTCTGCTTCAACTCGGCCGACGCTTGATCGATGTCCCCGCGAATTCGTCCTTCTTCAAAAATGGGAAATTGAACTCCGCCTGCGGCGACGAATGTTTCGTGCGAAGTGCCCGGGCTGATGCCGATATCTCCAAAATTGCCGGTGAACGACAAACTCGGCAGGCGCTCAAAATGGGCGGCTCGCTGCGAAGACTCGGCTGCGCGGACCTGCGCCTGCGCTTGACGGTAATCCAGCCGCGATTGGTATGCCTGGTGAACCGCTTCTTCCTGCGTCATCGTCGGCGCGGCGATGAATTGTAGCGTGTCGCTCAATTCATATTTCTGATCCAGAGGCAGGCCGATCACCCGGGCCAATGCGATCTTCGATTTGTCCAGATTGTTCTGCTGAACGATAAGGTCCTGCTTGCGTGCTTGCAGTTCGACCGCGGCGCGAAGTCCATCGATCTTCGCGGTTACACCTGCCTGATGCATCTGCTCGGCTTGATCCACGATGGCCTGCGCGGTCTGCACCTGTGCCTGCGCGTTCACCACGTTTGCCGCAGACGTGAGCACCTGGAGATACGAGTTGCTGACCGAAAACACCACAAGCTCAAGCGCGTTCTGATAGGAAAATTGCGCAGCTTTCAGGTTCTCGACCGCCGCCCGGATGCTTTGATACTGCGATAGACCAGCGCTTGCAGTGAGATAAGCGCGGGCGTCGAAGTTCGAAAACGGTCCAATGATCGTGGGCACGCCGGGGAATTTGAGGCCCATGGCGGCAAGATTGACCTCCTGCACGCTCTCGCCCACGCGTCCGGTGAGATCGGGAAGCATCTGCTGCAGGGCTCGCCAACGTTGCGCGCGCGCAGAGGTAATGCCTTGCTCGGTCAGGAGTGCGCCCAGGTTGGCCTTTAGACCGCGATTGATCGCATCCTTCAACGAAAGCTGGATCACCTGATCGGTGGCCTTTTCTGTGACTACGCTTCCGCCGAACGGATCTTGCGCGGAGGACTGGGATGTCGAGATCTCCGCCGCCACGCGTGAAGCTGAAGCTGAAGCGCCGGAAGACTGAGCAGCGGCGGAGGCTTGCGGAGAAGGAGCCGACGGAGCCCCGATTTGGGCAAAGGTCGCCAGCGA
>DATEMI010000062.1:0-7084 GCA_035275665.1 Terriglobales bacterium
TACGGTTCTGATTCGGCGACCAGTCACCGAAGCCTGGGTTCACTTCATGGGCATGGATACCTTGGTCCGCAACGGCAAGAAGCAAACATGGATTGCGCCCGGGACGTACATTCAAACTGATCGAAGCATTCGCGCGATTCAAGGCCATCGCGTGATGCTCGACGCTCCACTCACCGATTCGCTCGATGCGCAATACCTCACGCCTGAGGGAGCCTCGATGGTCCACTACAGCTTCCCCGGACGGATCTCAAGAGTTGGAATTGAAAACCTGCGGGTAGTGGCGCCCAGCCTCGACGTTCCTATTGGGCAGAGTCAGTACACATTGCTGCAGATGGCGAGCGTGATCGATGGCTGGGCACGCGACATCGCGGTGGAGGAAACACAGAACGCAATCAGCGTGAGCGAGACTGCCAAGCGCGTAACCCTGGATTCAATTCGCATCGTGCACGCAACAGCTCATACTGGCGCGGCAGCGCCCGCTGATTTTTCCATAGCAGGCACGCAGGTGCTGGTGAATCGTTGCTCGGTAACAGGTGAGGGGACGTGGCCGCTCGTGACTCAGGCAAAAGTAACCGGACCGATTGCGGTGGTTAACTTCACGACTAACGAACGAGGTGTGGCTCCGCATCAACGCTGGGCAACCGGACTGCTGGTGGATCACTCAACATTTTCAAACTCTACAGAGAAGTGGCCGGGCGTCGCCTTCTCTAACCGCAAGACATACGGATCGGGCCACGGATGGGATGTCGGCTGGGCCGTGGCATGGAACGTGACATCTCCCTATCTCCTCGTTCAGAATCCGCCTGGCTCAATGAACTGGTGTATCGGCTGTACAGGCCAAGCGGTGAGCGAGCCGGGGATTCCCTCGGGTATCTTTGATGAACCAAACGCTACCGTTCTTCCTGCCAGCTTGTATCTTGAACAGCTGCGCGAGAGACTCGGCGAGACCGCTTTGAAGAATATTAGCTACAGGGAAAGGCTATCGTCCCATTAATGTAAATAGGTTGAAAGTTAGATTCGTTCCGCGCTCACCATTTCTCTTGAATGATTTGCAGCTTGGAGACGTTCGTACCTATTGTCCCTTCTGCGCTAATGATTGCTCTTCGATCGCACGCAGCCGATTCAGCTGTTGCAGACGTTGCTGCAATCTGGTCCACTCCTGCTTATTGCTCCTGGTGTTGATGGGCGCCTTCAGGTCTCCGTAGAATGCCAGAATATTGTCCCGTAGCTCAGGAGTGATGATGTCGAAGTGCCTGCCATCGAGTTTACCGAGCAAATAGGCATAACTATCATCAGTCAGTTTGTAGCGGCCGGCAATCGTGGAATCCCCAGTATCAAAGTTCACGTTTTGCAAGTGAAGCTCACGTTCGTTGATCTCGGCAAGGTCCTTCTTGTAGTGCGCGACAGTGGCATCCAAGCTCTTCAAATACATATCTTCGGTTTGCGTTGAGGGAGCTTTAAACGCAATTGCCTTAAACGGGCCCACTTTGGGAACCAACTTGAACATGAAAGCGAGGACTCGCGCGAATGGTCCGGGGTGCTCGTATTCCTTGCCCCATTCCTTTTCATAGTCGGCGCGAGAGAGGTAATACACATAGCGGCGCTTTGCTTTATCGTTCTTCTCCGGCACGTCCACATTGTTCCTGGTGAGCAGCGCGGCCTTTGTCATCTCGGGAATGACACTGCTGATGGAGTGCCGAAAGCCGCCAATCGAGAGGTCCAGCGTTGCAAACATGTCTTTCAGCTCAATGCCGTAGGTTTCACGAAATGCTCGCTCTAGCAGCGGCTTAGAGACTTTGAATCCAATGAAGTCGTGATAGGACTTCGGTGCATAACGCTCTTTTGCAACTTGCGCCACATCGAAGCCAAACTCAGTTCGAATATGAGCAGTGGGCGAGTCTTCGTAGCTGACGCTCTTTCCGTAACGCCGCTGGAGCTTCGGATAATCCATGGCCACGGCTCGATTTACGTATGGATGTCCCTCGATATCCGACGCATAGTGGGACAGCGCTCCCAACGCAAATGCGTATTCGTTTGCATCCTCTGAATCCTTGAGTAGATTGGCCACAAAGTCACCGCTGCGGACATAGTGGACCATGTCACTGAAACGCCTGTTGCCGAATGGGTAATAACCCATGTCCTGAATCACGGAACCGCCATAGGCGTACGCGTGGGCTTCGTTGAGCTGCTCGGGGGTGAGGTTGGGAAAACGCTTGAGCAGGAGGGGCTTGAGCTGTTCCTCCCAGGCGAGATCGATGATCTGCTCATGCGTGAGCACGGAATAAGCGAATGCCGGCACGGCAAGAGGAGCCGCCATCAGCCAGACAGAAAGAATAACGGCAGCGGCCTTCCAGAGTCTCTGCATCCCAGAAAGGATGCAGCCGGGTTCGTCGCTCGTTGTCTCACAACAAGCCAATTGAACGATGCTTCTGGGAATCCAAAGCTGATCTTATTTTTGGTAACACTTCCCATTGTTGTGAAAGTAGGCTTCATAGACCGTCGCCTTTGTCTGACTTGACCTCTTCAGCTTTTTCTATCTTGGCGTTGCCAGCCGCTTTTTGATTGCATCTCGCGCCTTCAAAGGGACAGAGTCGAGTGCGACCTGCTGCTCAGTCTCGAGGACTGTGCCATTCGGGTCGAAAGGGACATCCCCGTTTTTTGCCGTCAGTAAGGAGTTGTACTTCGTACTCGGTTTTGCCGTTTTCAATCTCCTTAAAATCGCCCCTCACTATCGCGATCACCCAACCAAGTCAGCTACTCTCCCACGCATTTTTTCCGGTGCGACTGATTGGTTGGACGCGAGAGGCAGCGGGTGTTCCGAATCGGGGCATCGAAATCTCTTAAGATGCCCAAAAATTTGCGTTGTCCTTTTATTGTAGCAATCGCCTGCAGCTTGCTTGGTTGCGGAGGCGTCTCCGGAAACGTTGGTAACGGTTCCGGCGGAGCGTCCGCCACCGTCCCCCAAGTCCAACATGTTGCAATCGTGGTTTTGGAAAATGCAAACTATTCCGATGTGATAGGCACATCGAACATGCCATACCTAAACAGCTTGCTAAGCAAGGGCTCCCTGGCCGCGAAATACTACGCCAACTCGCATCCCTCAATTCCGAACTATTTCATGATGACAACTGGTCAAGCTATCACTAACGATGATCAATTCAGCGGAGTTGTGTCGACCGACAATGTCGCAAGAGAACTCGTAGCTTCCAACAAAAGTTGGAAGGTCTATGCGGAATCGATTCCGTCTTCCGGGTACTTGGGCCCGGACCAATCACTTTACTTGCGCCGTCACAATCCTTTTTCTTATTTCAGCGATGTACAGCAGAACCCGACACAAACTTCAAATATCGTTCCGTTCACTCAGTTCCACTCCGATATAACGTCTTCCAGTTTGCCGAATTCTCTCTGGATAATTCCGAATTCCATCGATGACGCGCATTACTGCGCTGACGGTACCACGACAAGCTGCAGCTTGAGCAGTCGTTTGCAGACTGCCGATCAGTGGTTGCAGAACAATATTGCGCCGCTTCTCTCAAGCAGTGATTTCCAGCAGAGCGGCTTGCTTGTCATCACCTTTGATGAGTCCGCTGACGACATCACCAACGGTGGTGGCCACGTTGCCACAGTGCTGCTCGGCACTCACGTGAAATCGGGCTACGTTGGAAATACAAATTATGACCACCGCAGCCTCCTTTCTCTCAGTATGAAAGCGCTCGGCGTGCCGAACATTCCCAATGGCGCCGATGCAGCACCCCAGATGACAGAGTTTTTTCAATAAAGCCTGAGTGCTCCCTGAGAGCAGGTGACCGCACTCCAACAATGACCGTTGGATCAAAGTCCAAATCTAGGCCTGTGCTATGGGCGTTCCCGTCTGCTCGTTGCTGTGGATTGAGGGCGTTTACAATTGCGCCGGTGAGCCGAAAACGCGGTGAGACGGTCCAGCAGCAGCGAGTGCCGACCGCCGCGACATGGCAGTTGGATGCTTTGGGATGCAATTCTGTTGAGGACCAATATGCGCAATCCCACGACCTTGTAGGTGTCTATGGAGAACGGGTGGTTATGTGGTTGCTGACCTAATCGTGATCAGCTCGTCCTTGGGATTTGTGTCGATAACAATGTCTTTATATTCGTCAAACAGTCCCGCATTGTGCATTTGCAGCGCAATTGGACCGACCTTGCCCGCACTCGCGTCTTTGAAAGCGAGAATCTCCGCTGCCCTTGAACCAACCGGCTGAGCGACTGCCATCCGCGCAGTTCCCGTGGATGCATCCGCCAAAATCTCGATCCGACTCCATTGATGCGCGTCGTAATCAGGTTTGGTGATCAGCGTGAATTCAGTTCCTCCGGCATTGTTGTGTCCCGGCCGGTAGTCCCAGTGTCCCCCTTTGGGAACCTGAAACTGAATGCCGCCCAGCGCATCCAGCGGAACGTTGTCGGGTTCAGGGCGAGTGCAGAAGATGAGAACACAGGCTTGATGGTCGGGATTACCCGAGACATGCCTCATAGTAAACATCAGCCGAAAGTGGCTGAAATCATCGGCGGTGTAGAGAACTCCGCGTCCGGCTCCGGTGCTTGCGAGTGCTCCGTCTTTTACCGTCCAGCCATTCAGCGAATTCCTGAGTAACTCCGAAGGAAAAGCATCTTCTAGCAGCATGCGGTTCAGATGAATCAACAGGGCGCCATGGAGGTCTTGCCTTAACAGCTGCTGAGTTTCAGGTCGCAATACGACTGCTTGAAATCGACTGGATTCAACAAGGGAACCTGCAGAAATAATGCGATTAAGATTCTTTGCCAATACGGACCGCCCTTGTTTGGCATCTCCTGTTCCGGAAATCGCGGCGGCCAAGCTCGCCTTTGCGTCGTCATCGAATTGATCGTTAAGAAATATCGATAAAGCATTCGATTTATCGCTAAGCTTCTTCGCTATTCCGGTAAGATCCGCAATATCATTTCCCGAAAAGGATGTTGTGCTGTTCTGAGCCTGAATCCACCCATTGAGCGTTCTACCGTCAAAAAGCGATTTGGTTGACGATTGAGGAGTTTCAGGCAGGGATCGATTCACCAGGGCACAACCCGCTGCTGCAATAGTCGCCGACTTCAGAAATAACCGTCGATTCATGGACCGGTCCATTCCGAGGTTAACTTGAGACTGCAACGTTAAAAACCCACGTGTTTCTGGTTTTGCGGGCTCATCCAGCAATTGAGTAGAAGCATGGAGGCCCGAGGTGCCCAGATTTGGAGCTCACTGGTGTCGCTACTGTTCAACAGGTTACGACGGAACTGATCGCTTCATAGCATAGTTCTTGAAAGTCAACGCTGCGGGTCTGAACATCTGGGCTGTCGGCGCACCGTACGGCGATGGTCTGTTTCAGCTCACCGATCCCGCGGCTGTAACCCAATCTTCATTCATCCTTCACAGTTCTTAAACAAAACGAACCTACGCTCCTCCTTGCATCGCTTCGAGCACGACACTGCAGAATTTCAATGTCCGCTCTCTCCAATCCATGCATCAGGAGGTTTCGTCATGCACACTCCACGAAGGCTGATCGCTTCGGGATTTCCTCTTTGGTTCTTAACCTTTCTGTTTCCACTATTTGCGATGTCCCAGAATGGACCTGGCTGGATCGCCGGTACGGTCCTGGACACAGGCGGCGCAGTCTTTCGACATGCAATCCGCTACGGATTTCTGCCCCGAGACAAGGGATGCAAATCCTATCCGCTATGTGCGGCAAACGGCGGCAAGTGAGACGGACCACACGATCCTCACTGTTGACCAGGTGCTGCAGATTCTTGCGAATCTGCGTGAACCATTTCGCACGATGGCCTTCGTGGATGCGGCGACCGGTCTTCGCATCAGCGAACTGCTGGCGCTCAAGCGGGAAGACATCAATTTCGAAGCTTTGGAAATCAATGTCCGTCGCACGATCGTTTACGGCGTGGTGGGACGCTGCAAAAGCAAGGCATCGAAGAAGCCTGTTCCTCTCGATCCATTTCTCGCTGAAGTTCTCTGGAAGTGGCGGCTCATGACACCGTACAACCTGTCGGATGATTGGGTTTTCGCCAGCCCCAGAGTGCATGGTCAGAAGCCGTATCTTCCTGGAATGCTCATCCGCTGGCATTTGCGACCAGCAGCAAAGCAAGCGGGTGTTCAGGGAAAAGTTGGTTGGCACACCTTCCGCAGAACGGTGGCAACACTTCTCGTCGCCAACGGTGAGGATGTGAAGACTGTGCAGGAATCACTGCGCCATGCGAATAGCAAAGTGACTCTCGACCTCTACGCTCAAGCCGTCACTCCGGCAAAGCGAAAGGCGCAGAGCAAGATCGTCCAGATGCTGATTCCGAGTGAGAACAGTGCGGAAAAAGGCATAAACACTGCTCAAAACCGCTTAACGAACCCTTATCGAAGCCTCGCCGCAAATTGTGGTCCCGCTAAGTTGTTGAAGGATATGGTGGCCAGGGACGGAATCGAACCGCCGACGCCAGCCTTTTCAGGGCTAGCTTCTCCCATATACATCTGTTGATTCCAAAAGTCTTATTCTCAATTTCCCGTTCTAAAACCCCAAATTTGTGGAGCCAAAATGGAGCCAAGCGCGAGCCGACCGGTGTTTGCCTCATCATTAGTCGGTTTCGTTCGGCGGCTTACAGAGTGAGGGGCTGTGTGTCGTTGTTGTTTGTGCTTAGGCCTTAACGATCTCCATACGTTCCTGAGTCTAAGTGGAACTTATATTGTTGAGAGCTGACCCACATCATCCCCTCGCACCAACAGCACGCTGTTGTTCAGATCCTACTGCGCGTGAGCTCCTAGGGAGCTACCTATGATCTTGTGCGTTTCGCGTTGGCCCCAGTAATGGTTCGCCGTTCGATCCAGGAATTCAGTTCGGGACTGCCCCAACGGAAGCGCACGTATCGGCCAAATCGAAGGTGGGGGATGGGATCGGCAATGCCTACACCGACATGAGCACGGACCCAGCTCTCGGGCAAGGTCCAACGACTCGCGAGTTCACGGCAGTCTATGATTTCGAATTCTTGAGCGTTGAAATTGTGAGATGTTCTGATTTCGCTGCTGTTCTCTTTCATTACTGGG
>DATEMI010000063.1:0-37766 GCA_035275665.1 Terriglobales bacterium
AAGCGTGCCTCAACATTGCTCTGTGGGCTTTAGGCGGCGTCAGTGGTTATTGCGCAGAACGGCGCAAAAAAGGGTAATTACTAAATAGTAATAAACAAGATGTCGGTACTTCGAATTTTCGGAATACAACATATTGCGTACAAAATTGGGAAAAACGCGAAGAAGCGGAGCTAAGTCCTTTGAAAGATGTATTTTGCGAAAAAGGGGGGAGGGGGGAGGGGTACAGGTGAAAGCGGTTTAGCGATGGGCTCCTACGAGTGTCTGTAGGTTTCATTTGGGCGAAATGGATTCAATGAGGGCTTAAGTCAAAGATGATCAACGTTGGGATTGTTGGTTTTGGCTTCGCGGCGCGCGTTTTCCATGCCCCAGTTATTTCTGCGGTTAGGGGTCTGAAGCTGCGCGCAATCGTGCAGAGGAAGAGCGAGGATGCCTCGCGAGTCTATCCAGGTGCCACCCAGGTGCGTTCGGTTGAGGAGTTGCTCGCAATTCCTGAGATACAGCTCGTCGTAGTCGCCACGCCAAATACCTCCCATTATTCGCTGGCGAAGCAGTGCCTGATCGGTGGAAAGGACGTTGTTGTCGATAAGCCGTTCACAACGACGTATGCCGAAGCAAAAGAGCTGGTAGATCTGGCCCGTCAGCGCGGGCGATTGTTGACGGTGTATCAAAACCGCCGATTCGATGGGGACTTTCGCACCATCTCTAATCTGCTCGCGGAAAATCGCCTCGGCAGGATCGTCTTATTCGAATCGCACTTCGACCGCTATCGCCTGGAACTGCGGCCCAATGCCTGGCGCGAGCGTCCCGAAGCGGGAAGCGGAATCTTCTTTGATCTGGGCGTTCACCTGCTGGATCAGGCCTTGCTCCTCTTCGGCACGCCCGAGGCTTTAACCGCGGACATTCGCATTGAGCGCCAAGGAGGCCAGGTCGATGATGCCTTTGATGTTCTCCTGCACTATCCGCGCATGCGGGCTCTGCTCCGCGCCAGCATGATCGCTCTTGCTCCGGATCTGCGCTTTCTTGTGCGCGGCGAGAGAACGGCATACGTGAAGCACGGAATCGATCCGCAGGAGGAAGCGCTCAAGCGCGGCGAGCGGCCGGGAGGTGATTCCTGGGGCGAAGAAAAACAGGAAAGCTGGGGAGTGCTGCAGTCGCTCGATGGCGCAGAGCGCGTGGAAACAGAACCGGGAGACTACCGCCTGTTCTACCAGAATGTCCGCGATACCATATTGGGAAAATCAAAGATAGCTGTCACACACGAGCAGATGCTGAATGTGATGCGCGGAGTCGAGTTGGCCCGTAGGAGCAGCGAGGAGAGAAGGACGGTGAAGTGGTAACGGAACCGACGCCAGTAGGCGCTGGGGTAGCCGCGTATTTTGCGGCTGCGCTCAACGTAAATACACGCTCCATTGATTTGCTCGGAGCTGGCCATTCGGCCATCTCCGACCCACCGGCTACCGCCGGCGGATCTATCACGCGCTGGTGCGCGTCGGTCAGTTCCACCTGATACCCTTATTTTCCTATGAAATACACCGCGTGGAAGGATGTTGAACTCGAGCAGGTGAATCCACTGCTCGACCGACAAATCATTCTCGGCGACGAGGTCATGCTCGCTCGCGTATTGCTGAAGAAGGGCTGCATCGTTCCCGAACATAGCCATGTAAACGAGCAGGTGACCTACATTCTCGAAGGCGCTCTCAAATTCTGGATCGACGGCAAGGAAATTGTCGTACACGAAGGCGAGGTGCTCTGCATTCCGTCCAACGTTCCGCACAAGGCCGAAGCAATGGCAGACACAGTCGATCTGGATATCTTCTATCCGCTTCGTCAGGATTGGCTGAATAAGACCGACGGTTACTTACGATCAGCTTCAAAGAAATAAGCGGAGATTCGATGCAGGCGATTCGTGTTCAGCAATTCGGCGGGCCAGAGGTGCTGAAGATCGAAACCGTTCCCGATCTGCAACCCGGTCCGGGGCAGGTTCTGGTGAAGGTTCAGGCTGCTGGTGTGAATCCGTTTGAGACCTACCAGCGCACCGGCACCTACGCTATTAAGCCGCAGCTCCCATACACACCGGGAGCAGACGCGGCGGGAACTGTAATTAGCGTGGGATCGGGAGTAGATCGGTTGCACGCAGGCGATCGCGTTTATGTGGCAGGAAACGTGACCGGCAGTTACGCGGAGCAAGTCGTGTGTCTTGAATCGCAGGTGCATCCGTTGCCGAAGAATGTTTCCTTTCAGCAGGGCGCCGCGATGGGTGTTCCTTATGGCACTGCGTATCGCGCTCTGTTCCAGAAAGCTCACGGTCTGCCAAACGAGACCATTTTGGTACACGGCGCGAGCGGTGGCGTTGGTATTGCTGCAGTGCAGTTAGCCCGCGCACACGGCATGACGGTGATAGGCACCGCTGGAACAGAAGAAGGAAAAACGCTTGTCCGCGAGAACGGCGCACATCACGTGCTCGACCACAGCAAAGGCGGCGTAGCCGAAGAAGTGAAGAAGATTACCAATGGCCGCGGCGTGAACGTCATCCTGGAAATGCTCGCGAACAAGAATCTGGCGCAGGATCTCTCGATGCTCGCGATTCGCGGACGGATCGTTGTGATCGGCAGTCGCGGGAACATCGAGATCAGCCCGCGCGACGCGATGGCGCGCGACGCTATCATTTTGGGAATGACGCTGTGGAATACGCCGGAAGAAGATCTCGGCAAGATTCACGCTGCGCTCGTGTCCGCATTGGAGACGGGTGTTGCGCGTCCGGTAATCGGGAAAGAACTCCCTCTGGCCAAAGCTGCGCGCGCACACGAAGAAATCATGCAACCAGGCAGTTACGGGAAGATTGTGTTGGTGCCATGAAGTTCTGCCAGTCTCAAACGTACGGATAGAAAGTTGTCATCCTGAAGCCCTTCTGTTGGGCGAAGGATCTCCCTAGATGCGTGGGATGGAAATCGACTTGAAAGGCTCCTTGGCGACACTCCTCACATCTCGGCCGAGAGCCCAAAGAAGAGCAAATGAGGTCCCGCACTCTCCGGGAGATCCTTCTCGCAAAAGAGGCGCTTCAGGTTGACGGCTGTAGACCGCTGCTGTCGGAACACCGAGAAAAACTAAACCGGTGGACCCGCAGGTGCTCCTGACGGCTTCAACTTGGGCATGTTCTGTTTGGGATCGCGAATGAATGCTTCGATTCTGAGCTCAATGGCCGCAGCATTCCCATTGTGGGATGCCTTCACGTGAGCTGAGACGCTGCTTACTCCTGTCCACGCTTCGGCGCGAACCTCGGCAGTCGCGTCGTCATCGGCAGCGAGAATCATGAGCCGATCGGCTAGCTCGTTCTGCAGGACATTGGAAAGATCGGCATGCGCTTCAGTAGTTGGAGTGAAAGCATTCTTGATCAAAGCTGAGATCGCCTCGTTGGCCGAAGGAGAAGCACTTTCGAAGTGATGAATGGAATCCATGCGCGCGAGTCGTTCGGGATCGAGCAATCCGCCGTAGACGATCTCCGCGATCGAGCGCGCGCCGTCGTAGGGACTGAACACATAACCAGCGCTGGATTTGTAAGCTTCCGGATCTGAACCAGCGTTTTCATGTTGCACGAGCGAATTCCAGATTCGGGAAGGCACTTCCATCTCGTCGGGTCGAAGCGCCTGAATGCAGAGCTGGAGAGCTTCCCGCTGGCTCTGCGGATTCCAGACTTCGAGGGGCTTTTGCTCATCGCCAGCGACCGTGAGGGGAACCTTGGCGCTGCCAATTGTCTGGATGGCCGATGCGAGCGCATAACGATGGAACAGATACACAAGGGCGAATCGCGCAGCGAGTTTCGAAATGGGCTCGCGCTGGCGGAGCATCGTTGGCCCGTACGACGCGACCAGCGCATTTCGAACCGGAAGCACTTCGCGCAGCCACGTCACAGGATCGGGACCATCGTCATATGCGTTCCATCGCGGATCGTCGTAGTTGCCCCAGAAAATTCCCCGGCTGAGCGCTTTGCGCACTATGGCATCCAGTCGTGCGATTTCCTCAGGATCTTCCGGCGATGCACGTGGCTGCACGTTGGTGCTGTATCCCCACTCAATGGCGAACTTGTCGTAACTTCCAACTCCTTGCATGTAGGCATCGCTCAGGTCGGCAGTGCCGTCCTTGCGAATGCGAATGCGCGGAGCGAAGTAGTCCATCACCGAACCGCGATCGAAGGTGCTGGCGACGAAATTGTGCTCAAGGCCAAGAATATGCCCCATTTCGTGACAGGCGAGCAGTGCGATGCGGCGAACCAGGACCTCATCTTCGGAGAGCTGCGGATCGGCGGCGTCGAGGTCTGCAAACAGGTCCATTCCGGAATCGTCGCGGCCGGAAGCTGCGCCAGGCGTAACGACATCCCAGTAGTTGTTGACCGTTCTCATGCGATGCGAATCAAGCTGGACCACCGCATGAAGAATTTCGCCGGTTCGCGGATCGGTTTGCACCATGCCCACCGACCAGCCGCGTCCATTGCGGTTGGTCCACTGAATCGTGGGATAACGGACATCAAGCGGATCAGCGCCTTCAGGCAGATCCTCGAGGACGAGTGCATTGCGAAATCCGGCCTGCTCGAAGGCCTGGTTCCACCACAGCGCACCACGACGCGCAGCCGAGCGCATCGGCTCGGGAATAGCCCGATCCAGGTAAAACGTGATTGGCTTGATGGGCTCACTGATCGCGGCATTCGGATCTTTTTTCTCCAATCTCCAGCGGTCGATGAAGTTCTGGGTAAGCGATTGTTTGTAAGTGCGAGAGAAATCATCAAACTGTTCGCCGAAAAATCCGACGCGAGGATCGGCAACGCGCGGCTGATATCCCGCCGGTGGAAGTGCAAGCAGGGAAATGTGCTCGTGCACAGTGAGCACTCCCGGTTCAGGATTGTTTACACCGCGACTCCCGGAGTCGCTGACAAACGTGAGAAGGTTCTCGACCTCGGTATTCTGGGGAAAACCTCGCGTGTGATCCACGTCCACAGCGCTGCGCTCCGCATCAAGCCGCCAGTTCGCCGCGTTCTCGTTCGCCACCTGCCGAACCATTCCATTGATGGCGCGCGAAGGACGCCGCAGTTGGTTCAGCAATCCAGTGGCATCGCGAACCACAAGAGGATTCGCGTTCACAACCAAGCTCTCGCCATGCTCGGCCTCGATCGGCATAGCAGCAATGACCGATGTGGGAAAGCTCCGCTCCACAGAGTGCGTCAATTCGGAGCTGCCGCTTTCCGCACGGAAGCTCGTGTTTTCCGCAATGACCAGAACCTTTGGTCCGGAGCGGACAAATCGGCAGAGCTGCGATCCGCCGACGCTGCTGCGATCGGCAAACATTTCGATCGAACCTACGCCGCTGCTCAGTCCGGTGAAATAGATGAATTCTGTATTCAGCCGCTCGGGAGAAAGTTCAAAGAGCAGCTCGCCTTTTTTCGCGTCCCAGTAGAACGGAATGAAACCGTCGCTACGCTTCAGACCAGCCAATCGATCGGAGGCCGAGCCGTGTTGAGCACCGTCGACCTGCGCCTGTGCGTTGGAGCGAGAACTGTCAGTTTGAGCAAGCGCGACCGAAGAGAGACAAAAGAGCAGAAGAAGAGTCTTTGCCATTGCGGATCGAAGTCTTTTGGGAATTGTGAGACCAGCAATGGTATCAGGAGGTTACAAACGAGAGGTAAGCCGAGATCACCGAGGAACGAACCGACTGCCGACTCCCGAAAGCCGATTGCCGGTTTTCTGGTGCGAAAGGAGGGACTCGAACCCTCACGGTTTTACCCGCCAGATCCTAAGTCTGGTGCGTCTGCCAATTCCGCCACTTTCGCAGGCAAGGTGCTACTTAAAGGTACCGCAGTTCGTATGGAATCGCCAGAGTTGCGGATGATGGAATCCTGCACCGGAAACGGAAATGATTCCGAAACTTCTTTGCCTGGAAGGGTTTGGCACTCTTGAGGTGCGGCCTGCACTAGAATGCACCGGCGGAGGTATTGAGTGATGCGGAAAACTTCAGGCGTGATACTGCTTTTCAGTCTCGTGCTGGTTCTACAGGGCTACGCGAAGGCTCCCAGCATTCCCGCTTTGGTACTGCAGGCAAGATACGTCTCGCTTGGATATGAGACAGCCCAAGGATTCATTGCGGAAACGGATTTTCGTTCCTTCGCTTCAACAAAGATTCTACCTGACGATCGACAGGCGATTGCGAATATCTATGACGCCCTCAGCAAATGGAAGAGATATACCATCACCATCGACCCGACTTGGGCCGACATGTTAATTGCCGTGCGCACTGGCAGGTTAGCTTCAGGCACGGGCGGAATTCGCGTCGGCACAGGCGGCGTTGATCCTACGACCGGGCGGCGAACTTCAACCAGCATCGGTCCTGTATTTGGGGCGGAAGTGGGGCCTCCTGATGATTACCTCGCGGTATATCAGGCCGAGGATGGCAGGGAAGCCGCGCGACTCTGGGTAGCTACGCAACACGATGGACTCGTGGGCAAGAATCCGCCGCTGTTCAAAAACTTCAAGGACGAAGTTGAGGCCGCAGCGAAGAAGTCAGGCAAGAATCCGTAAGGCGGCACCGGTAAAGGCGTCGGTCGGTGTTGGCTTAGTCTCCGACCTGCTCGCGGACGTCCTGCGAACTGGCCGCACGGCAGAGTGCGACAGCGACGAACATTGCGACACACCAAATGATGCCGACCCCAAATAGCAAACGCATACAGTGCTCCTATAGGACTGTTGGGGAGGAATTTTGGGAAGAGCGAAGATTCTGCAGTGAAGATCCAAGCACTGTCAAATTCAGAGTAATCCGAAGGAATTACTTGTTTTCCACCAATAAACGCTGAATTCCTCAGGGCCGCTTTTGCGCCGTCCCCGATTAAAATTGGAAGTAACGAGCTGCCGAATGCCCGAGTTTACTCACCTACATCTCCACACCGATTACTCGCTTCTGGACGGCGCCTGCGACGTGGACAAGCTAGTTAAGCGCGTGTCCGAACTGGGTCAATCTTCGGTCGCAATGACCGACCACGGAAACATTTTTGGGGCAGTTGCCTTCCACAGTGCGGCCAAGAACGCGGGAATTAAGCCGATCATCGGCTGCGAGCTTTATATCTGCAAGAAGGACGACCATCGCGCCGCGCCGGAGGGCGATGAGTACAACCATCTTCTTGTCCTGGCGGAAAACGACGAAGGCTATCGGAATCTTGTAAAGATTACATCGGAAGCGTCGCTCCACGGCATGTACTACAAGCCGCGTGTAAGCAAGAAGTTTCTGGCTCAGCATGCAAAAGGACTGATCGGTCTGTCGGGCTGTCTTGCAGGTGAGCTGTGCGAGAACCTGATGGCCGGCAGGTACGAGGCAGCTCGAGACACGGCGGGTACGTATCGCGACATCTTCGGAGAGGGGAATTTCTTTCTCGAAATTCAGGATCAGGGGCTCGCGCTGGAAAAGCAGATTCGCCCTGATCTGCTACAACTCGAAAAAGAACTCGGGATCCCGCTGGTTGCCACCAACGACAGCCACTATATCTGCGGCGAGGATTCATACGCGCACGAGGTCCTGCTATGCGTGCAGACCGCATCTTCGATTCGCGATGAAAAGCGCTTCAAGTTCGACAGCGACCAGTTCTTCGTAAAGTCCGCCGACGAAATGCATCGCCTCTTCGGGGAGATTCCCGAGGTGCTCAAGCGCACAATGGCGATTGCTGAGCGTTGCAACGTCAAGATCGGAAAGGTGCAGAATCCGTTTCCGCGTTTCGACGTTCCAGAAGGGGAAGATCTCGACAGCTACTTCGAGCAGATCTGTCGCCAGGGATTCGCGAAACGGCTGGAGATCATTCGCGCATTGCAGGCGAAAGACGAGCTGCGGAAGACGATCAGCGAATACGAGCAGCGGCTCTCCCGCGAAATCGATTGCATTAAGCAGATGAAGTTCTCCGGCTACTTCCTTATTGTCTGGGACTTCATCCGTTATGCGAAAGAGAACGGCATTCCTGTTGGTCCAGGCCGCGGATCGGCAGCCGGTTCGCTCGTGTCGTACGCGATGGGAATCACCGATATTGATCCGCTGCAGAACGAACTGCTCTTCGAACGATTCCTGAATCCGGAACGCGTGTCAATGCCCGATATCGACGTTGACTTCTGCATGAATCGCCGTGGCGAAGTCATCGACTATGTCACGCACAAATACGGACGCGAGCAGGTCGCGCAGATCATCACCTTCGGCACGATGGCGGCGAAGGCGGCGATCAAAGACGTTGGCCGTGCGATGGAAATCCCTTATGGCGATGTGGATCGCATTGCCAAAATGGTTCCCACAACTCTGAACATCGATATTGACCAAGCCCTGAAGGACTCTCCGCAACTCCAGCAAGCGTATGACAATGAACCGCAGGTTCGCGAATTGATCGACATCGCGCGGAAGCTTGAAGGCTTGGTACGAAACTCGGGCGTACACGCTGCAGGCGTGGTGATCGCTCCGCAGCCTCTGACCGATTTGGTCCCGTTGCACAAGACGAAGAATGACGAAATCGTGACTGCTTTCGACATGAAGGCAGTCGAGAAAATCGGTCTGCTCAAGATGGACTTCCTTGGGCTGACCACGCTCACAATTCTTGAGGACGCGCTTCATCTAATAGAGCAATCGCGCGGTGACAAACTCGATCTTCTTGCGCTTCCGCTTACCGATTCGGTGACATACGAAAAAGTCTTCCACACTGGCCTGACATCAGGCGTGTTCCAGTTTGAATCTCAAGGTATGCGCGACGTGTTGCGCCGTTATCAGCCAACAACTGTTGAAGATTTGACGGCCCTCAATGCGCTCTATCGCCCCGGCCCAATCCAGGGTGGCATGATCGATGATTTCATCGAGCGCAAGCACGCGCGGCGCAAGGTTGAATACGAGCTTCCCGAATTGGAAGAGATTCTGAAAGAGACGCTCGGTGTGATCGTGTACCAGGAGCAGGTCATGCAGATCGCTAACCGCCTCGCCGGATATTCGCTCGGCGAAGCCGACCTGCTGCGTCGTGCGATGGGCAAGAAGAATCCGGAGGAGATGGCGAAGCAGCGCGACCGCTTCGTAAGGGGCGCAGTCGAACGCGGCTTTCCGGAGAAGAAGATCGTCAAAATCTTCGATTTGATGGAGCAGTTTGCCGGATACGGATTTAACAAGTCTCACTCGGCAGCTTACGCTCTGCTTGCGTTTCAGACGGCGTATCTCAAGACGCACTATCCGGTCGAATTCATGGCGGCGCTGCTTACCTCTCAGGCCGGCAGCACAGATGAAGTAGTGAAGTACATCAACGAGTGTCGTGAAATGGGAATTCCTGTAGAGCCGCCTGACATCAATTTCAGCGACGCAAACTTCACGCCCCATGACAATGCTATCCGTTTCGGACTCTCCGCAGTAAAGAACGTCGGGCGCACAGCCATCGAGTCGATTCTTGCGGCTCGCAAGGAACTCGGGAAGTTCTCGTCTATTTTTCAGTTCTGTGAAAAAGTCGATCTGCGGCTTCTCAACAAGCGCGTACTGGAATCACTGGTCAAGAGCGGCGCGACAGACGCCTTTGGCACGCGTGCTCAACTCATGGCTGGACTCGATAAAGCGATCGAGCGTGCGCAAAAAACTCAGCGGGATGCCGAATTGGGACAGCATGGACTATTCGGAGTGTTTCAATCGGAGATGCCGCAGCAGGAGGATCGTCTGCCGAACATCCCGGACTGGGACGAACAACAACGACTCGCCGCAGAGAAAGAAATCCTTGGCTTCTTCATCACCGGACATCCGCTGGAGAAATATCGCGAGAAGCTGCTCGATCTCAACACACTCGACACGGCCGCGATCTCTGCAATGAAGCAGGGCACCGGCAAAGACGAAATCAAAACAGCAGGGATCATCGCTGGAGTGCGAGTGGTGAAGTCGAGAAAAGGCGATCTCTACGCTCAGGCTGTCTTGGAGGACATGGCCGGCTCAGTCGAGGCGATTGTCTTTCCCGAGGCGTATAGGCGTTTAGCAGAGAAGCTGAAGATGGAAGTTCCTGTTTTGATTTACGGTTCGGTGCGTGTTGAAGAGGGCTCCAACCCGAAGTTGGCGATTTCGAACATTCAATCGCTTGACGAAGCGAAGCCAAAGTTGCCGCGCTCCCTGCGTATTCGTCTGCCGCTGGATGATGCTCGACCCGAAACTGTCGATGCTCTCCATAGTCTTTTCCGCGAGCGTAAAGGCGAAGCCAAGGTCTTATTCAATTTGGAAAGGCCGGGCGATTTCATGGTGGTCATGGAAGCCGACGGATATAATGTTCAAGCTGACCGGGTCTTCATTTCACGCGCAGAAGAACTCTGCGGACGTGGCAGCGTTCAGGTGGTCGACTGATCGCGGGTGCCCCCAGCGCGACACCTCCTCCCTTCATGGACGCAGCCGCCAAAGCTAGAAAAGACATACAGAACATCGAACGGCAAATCTCCCATCTGGAATCTGTCCCTGGGGCCGATATTCAAACTAAGCAGCAACTCTATGAGCTCCACCGCCAAATAGAAGCGCTTCGCAATCAGCTTGAGACTGTCAATTCAGCGTGGCAGAAGACCGAGCTGGCCCGTCATCCGCAGCGCCCATATTTTCTGGATTACGTAGAACGTATTTTCTCTGATTGGACCGAAATCCACGGTGACCGTCGCTTTTCAGACGATCCAGCTCTTCTGTGCGGCATGGCTCGGTTCCACGGCGAAGAAGTCCTACTGCTCGGAACGCAGAAGGGTCGCGATGCGAAGCAGCGAGTTCAGCGAAACTTCGGCATGGCGAATCCGGAGGGATACCGCAAGGCTCTGCGCGCGATGAAGCTCGCCGAAAAATTCCATCGCCCGGTGATCAGCTTCATCGATATTCCCGGCGCATTTCCCGGATTGGGAGCCGAAGAACGCGGTCAGGGTGAAGCCATCGCTGTGAACCTGCGGGAAATGGCGCGGTTGCGAGTGCCATCGGTTGCGATTGTAACGGGCGAAGGCGGCAGCGGAGGAGCTTTGGCGATTGCCGTTGCCGATCGCGTGCTCATGATGGAGAACTCGATCTACTCCGTTATTTCTCCTGAAGGCTGCGCATCCATCATGTGGCGTGACGCTACAAAGAAAGAAGCTGCGGCACAGGCCATGAGGATCACGGCCGAGGATCTACAAGAGTTGCAATGCATCGACGGCATCATTCCCGAACCTGACGGCGGAGCACACAATGATCCTGATGCCGCTGCTGCCTTGCTCGATGAGGCTCTTCAGCGATACGTGCGCGAGCTAAAAAGCACGCCTTGCGATCAACTGCTCGCGTCTCGTTACGATAAATTCCGCAACATCGCCCAGTTCTTCACTGAGAGCTGATGCCGAAATCGCCAAACTTTTCTCAGCAACAATCTGCAAACGGCAACATCGTTGCCCATGCTTCTTGTCGAGTCGATCTCGCAGGAAGCACGCTCGATCTATGGCCTCTGTACCTGTTTCATCCTGGAGCTGTAACGGTTAACTTTGCGGTTAATATCCTCACCAGATGCCAGATCATTCCGGGCGGCGACTCCTCCATTCATTTCAATTCGATTGATACTGGGCGCGAAGATCACTTCCGCAACTTCCACGACTTTTGCAAGGCAAAGAAGATTCAGCATCAACTTGCCGCACATCTCATTCACTTCTTCATGCCGGCAGGTCCGTCGGATGATCACGGGTTCACGATTGAGACTAATTCGGAATCGCCCGCCGGAGCGGGCATCTCAGGGTCTTCGGCATTGATGGTCGCAACCGTTGCCGCTCTCGCCCGCTATACAGGACGCCAACTCGACCGCGAGCAGATTCGCCAGATCGCTCAGAACGTCGAAGCGCAACTGATCAAAGTTCCCACTGGATGCCAGGATTACTATCCGGCTCTCTACGGCGGCGTAAATGCGATTCATCTTGACGTCGATGGAATTCATCGCCAATCAATTGCAGTTGCTCCTGAAGACATCGAAGCACGATTCGTGCTTGTGTACACCGGAGCTCCGCGGCAATCGGGAATCAACAATTGGGAAGTTTTTAAAGCGCACATCAATGGCGATAAACGTGTTTTCCGCAACTTCCAGCACATTGGCGAGATCGCCCGCGCAATGCATGCGGCACTGGAATCAGGCGATTGGCCCGAAGTGGGAAGGCTGCTGGGGGAAGAATGGAAGCTTCGCCGCACCAATGCTCCAGGAATTACCACGCCGCTGATCGACAAGCTGATTACTGCCGCAAGGCGAAAGGGAGCCGTGGCCGCAAAGGTCTGCGGAGCCGGTGGCGGTGGATGTTTTGTGCTATTCGTGCGCGAGGGCAGCCACGATTCCGTGGCTGAAGCGATTCGCAGGAACGGCGGTCGCGTGCTGCCGTTTCGTGTGAATCTCGACGGAGTGACCGTCATAAGCCAATCCTGAATTGGGAACCACTAGTCTGTCGGGAAGCGTCACTTTTCTTTTATCCATCGATTGTTGTTGACAAATTCCTTGCTGTTCTGGAAAATCAGTTCATTCATGAGTCAGCGCTTCTCAACGCCGTCGCCGAACCCGTGCCCGTCACCGGTACGCCGCGACCGCTTTGGGAAATGACTTTGTGAATCGATAAAACGCAATCATCTCAAAGGCCCGCGGTCGCAAAGACTGTGGGCCTTTTTGTTTGTGCTCCGACGGAGATTGGAAATGACGATTCGACACAAATTAGCTAAGGCCGACAACATCGTAGTCAAAGTGGGAACCAAGGTGTTGACAGGCACGGATGGATCTGTCGCTACCGAGATAGTGCAACGATTAGTGGAATCCATCGCACGACTACGTTCGCGCGGCTGTCGCGTAGTGCTGGTCTCTTCGGGAGCGGTCGGAATCGGAGCCCGTGCGCTTGGGATCTCGCATCAGCTGGTTTCAGTGTGTGCGGCGGCCGGGCAAAGCGTTTTGACGTCTTTATATCAAAGAGCCTTCCGTGAGCACGGCATCCACGTGGCTCAAATCCTTGTCACGACCGAAGATTTCGCGACACCCGCCCGCAGAGCAAAGCTGACTCAAACTCTTCGTCATCTGATTGACGCCGGAGCATTGCCGATTCTCAATGAAAACGATGCCATCAGCGGTTCCCAAACTGAAAATGACTCCGTCACCGCCTTCTCCGAGAACGATATGCTCGCATCCCTGATCGCGCGCGAGCTTCATGCTGATTTGCTCGTCTTTCTCACCGACGTCGATGGGGTCTATGACCTTCATCCGCAGAATCCGGATGCGGCGTTGATTTCGGAACTCCAGGGCGAGCACCCAGAAGCGGACGCGGAAAGCCACAACGGACGCGGCGGCGCGCGGGCCAAACTCAGAGCTGCACTTCACGCCACGCGAGAGCGCCACACTGTGGCAGTTATCGCGAACGGCCGCACGCCAAATGTTCTGGAGAGAATTTTGAACGGCGACCAGATTGGAACACTGGTTGCTTCCATGGAGGCGAAATGACTCATGCCAATATGCAGAGCGCGGCTGCAGCCGCGAAGCAGTCCTCACGCCAGCTTGCGGCGTTAACTTCGCAAGCCAAGCAGCGGATTCTGGAAAACGTCGCTGCGGAAATCGAAGGATCCGCCGCGGCAATTTTCCAGGCTAATCGCCAGGACGAAATGGCAGCGAGAAATCAATCTAGTCAGGGGGGAATCTCTTCATCTGCTCTCGCGCGTATGGCTCTCAACGACGAGAAGCTTTTGCAGATGGCTCGCAGTGTTAATGCTGTGAGTGGTCTCGAGGATCCAGTCGGCAAAATTCTTTTTCAATCGGATTTGGACGATGGGCTGGAGCTCACAAAAATATCGTGCCCTTTTGGAGTGATCGCTGCAGTCGTTGAAGCGCGCCCGGATGCTGTGGTGCAGTTGTCAGCCCTCGCGTTTATGTCCGGTAACGCGCTCATGATCAAAGGCGGTGCGGAGATCGCTCGAACGACTGAAGTAGTTCTGGGAATCTTCGGGAGCGCATATGAACGCGCCGGAATTTCGGCTGATGCGCTCGTTAATGTGAAGAGCAGGGAAGAGCTCTACGAGCTTTTGAAACTGGATCACTACATCGATCTCGTCGTTCCTCGCGGAAGCTCAGAGCTTGTTCGCTTCATTTCAAGCAACACGCGGATTCCCGTGCTCGGGCATGCTGACGGCGTTTGTCACATCTACGTTGACGCTGCTGCTGATCTGAACCTGGCCACTTCAGTGATCCTCGACAGCAAGATTCAGGCGCCTGCAACCTGCAATGCAGTCGAAACCGTTCTCATCCACCGCAGCATTGCAAATGACTTTCTTCCCAGATTGATAGAACTGCTTCAGCTTGGAGGAGTGAAAGTCCGAGGCTGCCACCAGACGCGCGCCATCTGCGCCGACAGAGTCGATCTCGTGGAGCAGAATGAGTGGCACACCGAGTACGGATGCCTCACGCTCGCCGTGCGCGTAGCCGAAAGCTGCGACGAAGCGATTGGGCACATCAACCAATTCGGATCGCACCACACGGATTCGATCATTACCGACGATCAACACGCGGCCGAAAAGTTCCTACGCGAGGTAGATTCGGCGGGAGTCTTCCACAACGTGTCGACGCGTTTCTCGGATGGATACCGGTATGGCTTCGGAGCGGAGATAGGCATAGCAACGGGCAAACTGCACGCTCGCGGTCCGGTCGGGCTGGAAGGGCTCCTCACTTACAAATACATGCTAATCGGCAAAGGACAATGCGTCAGCCAATACATCGGTGCTCGTGCTCGAAAGTTCAAACACGCGTTGAGCGCGACCGAAGCTCCTGTAGGATGAGCAGGTGAAGAATATGATAGGTGGCGAATATTCATATCGCATTGCATCATTCGCTCCCGTTGAAAGTCCTTCTCGCCATTCATCATCGCTTTGAACTGTGGAACGCGCCGGAGTGGCTCGGCCCGCGCCTGCAACAGGAGTTTCCCGAGCACCAGTTCATTCAGCTCACGAATCTCGACAACCTGACGAATGAAATTGTCGATTCCGAAGTCTTCGTAGGCTGGCAGCTCCGTCCGGAACAATTCAAAGAAGCTGACAAGCTGCGATGGATTCACGCCACAACGGCTGCCGTGCATCAACTTATGTTTCCCGAATTGGTCGCGAGCGATATTCGCGTGACGAACTCGACGGAGATCCACGGACCAGTTGTAGCCGAGCACGCGATTGCGCTCGTCCTCGCGCTCGCCAAGGGGCTGCCGTGGGCTCGCAAATACCAGCATCAGCATCATTGGGGGCAACAGGACCTGTGGCGCAGCTTTGCGCGTCCGCGAGAAATTGCGGGAGCGACGCTGGGAGTCATTGGTCTCGGTGCGATCGGCCGCGAGTGCGTCAGGTTGGCCAAGGCGCTCGGAATGCGAGTGATCGCCCTTCGCGAGCACCCTGAGCGCGGTCCGGATGGCGCTGACCGGGTCTTGGGACCGGCGGAGCTGAACGAATTGCTCGCCCGCTCTGACTATGTGCTTTTGGCGGCGCCGCTTACGCCACGAACGCAGGCTCTGTTCGATAATCGGGCGTTCGAGAAAATGAGCCGCGACGCCTGCTTCCTGAATGTCAGTCGCGGAGCGCTGGTGGATGAAAAAGCTCTACTGCGGGCTCTGCGCGACCGGAAGCTAAGAGCGGCCGCTCTGGACGTCTTTCAAACCGAGCCGCTCCCGGGCGACTCACCTCTGTGGGATCTTGAAAATCTATTCATCACACCTCACACTGCGGCTCTGACTGGGAAGCTCTGGGTACGTCATTTCGACCGGATCAGCGAGAACTTCCGTCGCTACCTTGCGGGAAAACCACTGCTCGGGGAAGTGGATAAACAAAAAGGCTACTAATTGCGTCTTTATAATTGGAAGCAGCAGTTTGAGTTGAGCATGCCTCAATTTTCGGGCAGGAGTTTCACCCGATTCTCTGTGGTCAATAAAGTGCCAATGACGAATCAGTCCGCCCCCCAAGCTCCACGAAGGCAACGTTTGCTCTGGAGCTGGAGCCGAGATCTTTTCATTGCCCTTGGGCTGTCGGCGTTCTTCATCCTTTTTCTTTATCAACCGGTGCGAGTGGAAGGTACAAGCATGCTCCCCGGCCTGCAGGACCAGGAGCGCATTTTCATCAACAAGTTCGTCTATAAGCTGGAACCAATTGAACGTGGAGACATTGTCGTTTTTCATTATCCATTTGATCCGTCGCAGAGCTACATCAAACGCGTGATCGGAACTTCGGGCGACCGTGTGCGGATACTCGACGGCCAGGTTTATGTGAATGGTAGGCCAATCAAAGAACCGTATGTTCCTGGTGAATATTTCGACTACCGGTCCATGGTGCAGACTACAGTGCCGCCGCACTGTTATTTCTTGTTAGGGGATCATCGCTCCCTTTCGAAGGACAGCCGCGATTTTGGAGCAGTTGATCAGAGCTACATCTACGGCAAGGCCGTTTTCGTCTACTGGCCCGTGGATAAGCTTGGAGTTCTGCGGTAACAGCAATGAGCTTCTAAGCTGCTCAGTTCGCAAGGGGCAAATCCGCAGCTTGGTTCACCCGACGCGGAAGGTGAGCAGAAAAAAATTTGCTGAGAAGCTCAGGAGCTGAGCAGCTAGAAGCTCCGTAGCGTGATAGAATCTGTAAAATCCACCCCCGGAGAAACAGGTGCAAGCAATCCTTGCGCTGGAAGATGGCCGCATCTTCCGAGGCAAAGGCTACGGAGCGAAAGCAGAGTGCTACGGGGAAGTCGTTTTTAATACCTCTCTCACCGGATACCAGGAAATCTTCACCGATCCTTCCTACGCCGGGCAGATCGTAGTACTCACCAACCCCCAAATCGGTAATTACGGTACCAACCCAGAAGACAACGAAGCGGTTCGACCTTTTATTGAAGGGCTGGTCGTGCGCGAGTTTTCGCCTATCAGTTCGAATTGGCGCTCACAGCAGGCTGCCGATGAGTATCTTGAACGCTTCAACATTCCGGTAATCGCGGACATCGATTCGCGAGCGTTAGTTCGCCACTTACGTATGCACGGCGTCATGCGCGGTGTGATCTCGCTGATCGAGTCGGATACGGAAAAGCTCGTCGCAAAGGCGCGCTCGATTCCCAAAATGGATGGAACCGATCTCGCGCGAGTTGTCAGCACGAAGCAGCGCTACTCCTGGAATCAAGGCCCAGTCGTGACGTACCCCGCTCAGGCGACGAAGGAACTCGATCCCGAGAGCGCGCTTCATGTGGTTGCCTATGACTATGGCATCAAGCAAAACATCCTGCGCATGTTGGTCGATCAGGGCTGCAACGTGACGGTCGTTCCGGCAGAGACGAGCGCGGAAGATGTGCTTTCACTCAAGCCCGACGGAGTCTTCCTTTCGAATGGGCCAGGCGACCCTGAGCCCGTCACCTATGCGCAAGAAAACATTCGCAAGCTGGCTGGCAAGACTCCGATCTTTGGAATTTGCCTTGGACATCAGTTGGTCGGGCTGGCTCTGGGCGGCAAAACGTACAAGCTGAAGTTCGGGCATCACGGCGGCAACCATCCAGTGCGCCAGGAGCGAACCGGAAAGATCGAGATCACAGCTCACAACCACAACTTCGCCGTTGACCCCGATTCGCTGAAGCAGAGCGAAGTCGAGATGACACACTTCGATCTGAACGACGGCACACTCGAGGGCCTGCGCCACCGCACAATGCCGCTGTTCACCGTGCAGTATCACCCGGAAGCATCGCCCGGCCCGCATGATTCGCATTATCTGTTTGGCGATTTCGTGAAAATGATGCAGGAGTGGAAGGGCTAAGGACCAATGCCTCGCCGCAAGGACATATCAAAGATTCTGGTTATCGGTTCTGGGCCGATTGTGATTGGCCAATCCGCCGAATTTGATTACTCCGGCACACAGGCTTGCAAAGCACTCAAAGCCGAAGGCTACGAAGTCGTGCTGGCGAACTCGAATCCGGCAACGATCATGACCGATCCCGAGCTGGCTGATCGCACCTACATCGAGCCGCTTACTCGCGAGTACCTCGAAGAAATCATTCGCCTCGAGTCGGAGATGAAGATCGGTGGCAAGTTTGCGTTGCTGCCCACCGTCGGCGGACAGACTGCTTTGAACCTCGCGGTCGAGCTCGCCGACTCAGGAGTCCTCGACAAATATGGTGTTGAGCTGATCGGTGCCCAACTGCGGGCGATCAAAATGGCTGAGGATCGGCTGCTCTTTAAAGATGCGATGACGCGCATCGGGCTGGACGTTCCCAAATCGGCGCTGGTCAATAACCTGCGAGACGGAATTGAGTTCGCAGGCAAAATTGGATTCCCCGTCATTATTCGGCCTTCGTTCACGCTCGGCGGCTCGGGCGGCGGCATCGCGTACAACCGCGAAGAGCTGATGGAAATTCTTGCTCGCGGCCTTGATCTCTCCCCAGTTCACGAAGTTCTAATCGAAGAATCGGTTCTTGGCTGGAAAGAGTACGAGCTGGAGGTGATGCGTGATCTGAGGGACAACGTCATCATCGTCTGCTCGATCGAGAACTTCGATCCCATGGGCGTGCACACGGGTGACTCAATCACCGTTGCGCCGGCGCAGACTCTCACCGACCGCGAGTATCAGTGCATGCGCGATGCAGCGATTCGTGTGATTCGCGAAATCGGCGTCGAGACCGGTGGATCGAACATTCAATTCGGAGTACATCCGACGAATGGGCGCATGGTTGTGATCGAGATGAATCCGCGTGTGTCGCGCTCGTCTGCACTTGCTTCCAAGGCGACCGGATTCCCGATTGCGAAGATTGCCGCGCGACTCGCGGTCGGCTACACGCTCGATGAAATTCCGAACGATATCACGCGTAAAACTCCTGCGTGCTTCGAGCCGACTATCGATTACGTAGTCGCGAAGATTCCCAAGTGGCAGTTCGAGAAGTTTCCCGGAGCGGAGGAAGGTCTAGGTCCGCAGATGAAATCGGTCGGCGAGGCGATGGCGATCGGCCGCACATTCAAAGAAGCACTGATGAAAGGCGTTCGCTCGCTCGATTCGGGGAAGCGCGCCACTGCCGAAGATATCGAGCCACGACGGCTCATGCAGCGGCTCGTCACTCCCCATCCTGAGCGGTTGATGTACCTGCGCTATGCGCTGCGCGAAGGACACACCGTCAAGGAACTCGCGCGTATCACTGCGATCGATCCCTGGTTCCTGCAGCAGATGAAAGAGATCTCCGATATGCAGAAGGAGATCGAAAAGCATCCGATCGATTCTGTTCCGCCGCAGCTTGTGCGCGAGGCCAAGCGCATGGGCATCTCCGATGCTAGACTCGCCGACCTGTGGAAGATCGGCGACAGCAAAGGCGCTGGGGAGAAGGTGCGCCACCTCCGTGCGAAGAGCGACCTTAAGCCGGTCTTCAAGCTGGTAGACACTTGCGCTGCGGAGTTTGAAAGTTACACGCCATATCTTTATTCTGCGTACGAAGAAGAGGATGAAGCGCCTCCGACAGGCAAGAAAAAAGTGATCATTCTGGGCAGCGGTCCGAATCGCATCGGGCAGGGAATTGAGTTCGATTATTGCTGCTGCCACGCGTCATTCGCGCTGCGCGAAGATGGTTACGAGACCATCATGATCAACTGCAATCCCGAAACGGTCTCGACCGACTACGACACCAGCGATCGACTCTACTTCGAGCCGCTCACGTTGGAAGACGTTCTCGCGGTTTACGAGCATGAAGCTTTGAACGGCGCACCTGTGGCGATGATCGTGCAGTTCGGCGGACAGACTCCGCTCAACCTGTCGCTCCCACTAAAAGCCGCAGGAGTGCCGATCATTGGCACGTCTCCGGAGTCGATCGATCTGGCAGAAGATCGCAAGCGGTTTGGCAAACTGATCGAGGAACTGGGAATCCCACAACCACCTGGAGCCATGGCCACCAGTGTCGATGAAGCAGTCAAAGGCGCGAATTCGCTCGGATATCCCGTTTTGGTACGACCCTCGTATGTTTTGGGTGGACGGGCAATGGTCATTGCCTACGACGATGCTTCTGTGATCCGCTACATGAAAGAGGCGGTCGAATACTCGCAGGAGCGACCGGTATTGATCGACCATTTCCTCGAAGCTGCGGTCGAAGTAGACGTCGATGCGTTGTCCGACGGTGACGATGTTGTCGTTGCTGGAATCATGCAGCACATAGAAGAAGCCGGAATCCACTCGGGCGATTCCTCGTGTGTGCTTCCTGCGGTGGAGATCGCGCCGCACCTGCTCGACACCATGCGCGAGTACACGTTCAAGCTTGCGCGGGCCTTGAAAGTTGTGGGTTTGATGAACATCCAGTTCGCGATTCAGCGCGACAGAGTTTATGTCCTCGAGGTCAATCCACGCGCTTCGCGAACGGTGCCGTATGTCTCGAAAGCTACTGGGGTTCCGCTAGCAAAGATTGCAGCTCGCCTGATGACCGGACGCAAGCTGCGCGAGTTCCTTTCTGAGAATGTGGAACGGGGCGCCGATCTCGAAACCGGCGATTGCTACTTTGTTAAGAGTCCGGTATTCCCGTGGAATAAGTTTCCTGGAGTGGATACAGTGCTCGGTCCCGAGATGAAATCGACCGGCGAGGTGATGGGCGTCGGTGATACCTTCGGAGAGGCATTCGCCAAGGCGCAGCTTTCAGCAGGTCAGAGCCTGCCTACGAGCGGAACGGTCTTTATCAGCATCGCCGATCGCGATAAGGATGGCCTTGCCGAGTTGGGAAAACGATTTGTCGAACTCGGCTTCAATATCGTCGCGACGCACGGCACAGCCAATATCTTGGAGCGAGCAGGACTTCCCGTCGAACGGGTCTACAAGGTTAAGGAAGGTCGCCCGAACGTCGTAGATTTGATCAAAGGTGAACGCATCCAACTCATCATCAACACGCCACAGGGACAGGATCCATGGTTCGACGAGCAAGCCATTCGCCGCGCAGCCGTTAGTCAGCGCATACCTGCTCTCACCACAATGGCTGCGGCGCGAGCAGCAGCAGATGGCATTGCCGCACGGCAAGGCGGACAAATATCTGTTCGCGTGCTGCAGCACCTGCACGCAGAGGGCGTGGCCGTTGCCAAGTAATCTAACGGCAGATCAGCGCAAGGAAACAATCACTTGCTTGCCTGAGTATTGGACGGTTTTATCTGGAGACGAGATCGGTCTCTCGCCGGTGCCGTGCGCATTTGTGACAACAACGACTTGAAATGATCGTGTGGTCATCATTCCAGGAAAGGTGCCCGTTCGATCGCCAACGGTCAGAGTTCCTGCCGAATCATTCCAGTGCAGTGGAATCAGCGCGTAATCGCCTTTTTCATAATCGTAATTGTCATTCTCATCTTCGTAGATCGTGAAGTCACCATCTGCTCCCGGATAGATTCTGATTTCGATGGGATCGGCAGGCTTTTCCGTCGCATATTGCACTTCAGGACCCATGGGCAGAATCGAGCCGGCGCGTACGAAGAGCGGCAGTTTGTCGAGAGAGGCTGGACTATCGATCGCTTCACCGCCGTCCTGTGTGGCGCCTGTCCAGAAGTCATACCACTTTGCTTTCGGCAAGTACAGATGGCGCTTCGTCGCTCCGGGTTCCGTTACGGGATTCACCATAATCGCCGGTCCAAACATGAATTGATCGCCGACGTTTATGGCGCGCTGATCTGACGGGAAATCCATGACCAGCGGACGCATGATCGTGTAATTGTTGTGGGTCACCTGCCAAGCGAGCGAATAAATGTAGGGCATGAGGCGGTAGCGGAGGTTGTCGAAGTTGGTGAGGATCTGCTGTGCTTCGGGGCCATAGGACCAAAGCTCGTTCTGGTTCGTCGTACGGGTTCCGTGAACGCGGAAGATCGGGCAGAAGGTCCCATATTGGAACCAGCGAATGAAGAGCTCACGATATGCAGCATCGTCTGGATTGCCATCCACGAAGCCGCCGATATCCGTAGTCCAATAAGGAATTCCAGAAAGGGCAAAATTCAGTCCTGCTGGAATTTGGCGTTTGAAGCTCAGGAATGTCGAGTTCACATCGCCTGACCAGGCAGTGACGGCATTCCGCTGTGAGCCGGCGAACGCGGAGCGCGACAGGATGAAGACACGCTTGTCCGACGAAGCTTGCCGCTGTCCTTGATAGACGGCAGATGTCGTCATTAAAGGAAACAGATTCACATAACGATCGCCGCTGCCGATGGCCAGCTTATGTCCGAGTTGAACATTTTCTTCCTGACCTTCAGTTTCGGGCTCCGTCGTGTCCATCCACCAGGCGTCTACGCCAAGCTTGAACAGACCTTTGTCGAGGAGGCTCCAGTAGTACTTGCGCGCAGCAGGATTGGACGCATCGTAGAGCGCCATCCCATTTGCATGGAACGGCGGCTTGGCAAATTTGAACTTGTCGATGAACCATCCTTGTTTCTGCATGTAGTCGTACTCGGCCGAGCCCGGCTCGAAGAAAGGCCACACCGAAATCATCAGGTGGAAGTTCTCGCGATGGAGTTCGTCGATCATTGCCTTCGGGTCGGGATAGTTGCTGTTGAAGACGAACTCGCCTTTGCGCACCCACCAGAACCAGTCCTGCACGATGTTGTCCACAGGAATCTTCAGCTCGCGATACTTCCGTGCGATCCCGAGTAGCTCGTCTTGAGTTTTGTAGCGGTTCTTGCACTGCCAGAATCCATAGGCCCATTTGCCGAACATTGGAGCTTGTCCGGTGAGCTCGCGATAATCGGCAATTACTTTGTCGAGTTCAGGCCCATAGAAAAAGTAGTAGTCGATCACGTCGGCAACTTCCGAGCTGACGTAGAGATAATGAAGAAAGCGATCATTGAATCGGCTGCGCGAATCGTTGTTCCAAAACAGTCCGTAGCCTCGCGAGGAAACCATAAAGGGAACAGCAATGCTGGTGTTTGCCTGCGAGATATCGACGGATTCACCCCGATAGTTCCAGACGCCAGCCTGATGCTGTCCCAAGCCGTAGAGGCCCTCTTGGGAGCCATACATGCTGATCAGTGACTCGGCATGATAGGTATTCTCGCCGTTCACCTGAGCGGGACGCATCATGCGATTGGCTTCGGTCATGAGCGGCTCGCCATCGGAAGCGCTGTACGCTATCGATCCATCTATCCGGTCCACCACGATCCGCAAACGAGCAGTCGAGAGCTGAATCTTGTCGCCGTTGTCCTGGCGTTTCCAATCGACCGCCGGGCAGGTGGTCTTGATAATCACGTACTCGGGTTTGGAAGGGAAAAGGTTCGTAGGCGAGTACAGGACGTGCACGATGGAGTCGGAACAAATCTGAACGCGCAACGTGCCAGTCGCCATCGTGAAAACGAGACCATTTGCCTGCTGCTGCACGGAAGTAACCGGATTCCGCGGTATCCACTGCGCCTGCAGGGAGGGAACTAAGGAAATCAGAAGCACGTACGGAACTAGTCGGGCGAGTCTCATGTGCAATTCACTCAATCGTTTTAGTAGAACGCGGTACATTCTCAGTCCTGAACGAAAATTGTTCAAGCGAAAGGCCCGCCGTCGCAGAAGCAACTCCGGCAAGTGATCCAATAGTCCGCAGCGAGCACAGTTCAGCATCTAATATTTAGCAAGCTCAAATGAATTTTCGCTCACATGTCCAGACCACAACTTCCGCGTTGAAGAACTGGTTCATTGCGACATTGCAGGATGCGGCCGCGGTAGCAGCAATGTGGTTGATCGGTTTGCTGATCTTGCGCGTGCCGCTTGCACCGGTCTGGGCGGTGATCGGCGGAGCCTGTCAGTTCATTCCCAATTTTGGACCGCTGATCGCCGTAATCGGGCCCGCACTAACAATGCTCTTCGCGAGCCAGTCGGATGCGCTCATGCATCTGCTGTATGTCTTCATCCTTTACGCAATCATCGCTGTCATCGATGGACTGGTACTTCAGCCCTACCTGATGAAGCGCAGCAATAGAGTCCCCATTTGGGCATCGATACTGGCGCCGATCGTGCTGGGATTCATCATCCCCTTCTGGGGCGTGCTCCTCGCGCCTCCGCTGCTTGCAGTGATTTATGCGCACAGGCGGCCAAAGCAAATAGTCAGTCGGTAGTGATTGCGCAACACTTGCGCTTTGAGCACCATCGAGGGGCAAATCCGCTGCACCCACGTGCTATACTTCTCGTTTGTTCTCATGCGGATGCAGGCATTTGGAGCTGCTCTGCATTAATTCACAGGTTTGAGGTTGTCACATGTCTGGCCACTCAAAATGGGCCACAATCAAGCACAAAAAAGGCGCACTGGACGCCAAGCGCGGCAAGATTTTCACGCGGCTAATAAAGGAAATCACGATCGCCGCCAAGAGCGGCGGCGATCCCGAGGGAAATCCGCGTTTACGCACGGCCATTGCTGCGGCTAAAGCCGAAAACATGCCGGCCGACAACATCAAGCGCGCAATCCAGCGCGGCACAGGCGAACTCCCCGGCGCCACGTACGAAGAAATTCTTTTCGAGGGTTACGGTCCCGGAGGAGTGGCTCTGCTTGTGGATGTCACCACTGACAACCGGAACCGCACCGTAAGCGAGATTCGCCATGCGTTCGGCAAGAATGGCGGCAACCTGGGTGAATCCGGTTCGGTTGCGTGGATGTTCCACAAGAAGGGATACATCGTCGTTCCCAAATCGGCAGCCAAGGAAGATGATCTGATGTCTCTCGTCCTGGAAAACGGCGGCGACGATCTGCGCGACGACGGCAATGATTGGGAGATTGTCAGTGATCCTTCCGCGTTTGAGAGTGTTTTGAACGCCGTGAAGGGAGCCGGAATCGAGACGACTGTGGCCGAGGTCTCGATGATTCCGCAGAACTACATCAAACTCGAAGGACACGCCGCGAACACAATGATTCGCTTGCTCGAAGCGCTCGAAGATCACGATGACGTGCAGCACGTGTATTCGAATTTCGACGTCGATACGAAGCAACTCGAAGAAGTAGCCGGTTAACTTCGTCGGCGCTCGGCGCCTCTGCGTCGTTCAATCTGTGATAGGTTCATTCGCGAAGCTTTCACCACGCATTCTGTTCATGCGTGATCATTTTTCGTTCTCGTCGAGGAGAAGACTGTGATCCCCCACATCAAGAAGCTGACAGTGCCTGTGATTGTGGCGTTGATGATGTTCGCCAGCGCCTGTGGAAATAAAAATAACGCCAACAACGAGCCTGCTCCGGCGAGCCAACCCTCGGCGACTTCGACGCCCGGTAGTGGAGGCGAGACATCCAGCGCGTCGGAAACTGGTAAGAACGCGGCAGCCCCTTCTCCGACGCTCAAAACGCGCGCCGCTACACAGCCTGTACCCGTCACGATTCCAGCAGGCACGGTGATCACTGTTCGCACCGGTCAGGCTCTTAGTTCAAAGACGAGCCAACCCGGCGAGACGTTCACTGCTACCGTCGCTCGTCCCGTAGACGTCGGGGGAGCCGTCGCTATTCCTGACGGAGCAAAAGCAACCGGGACTGTCACCACCGCGCATCCGCTTGGTCGCTTTAAAGGCGGAGCGATGCTCGGACTGCGACTTACTTCGGTAGAAATCAATGGACAGAATGTCCCCGTTGATACTGCTGCAGTGGCTCGTACGGAAAAGGGAAAAGGTAAGCGCTCGGCAACGATGATCGGCGGCGGCGCAGGTCTCGGTGCGCTGATCGGCGGGCTTGCCGGCGGCGGAAAGGGCGCTGCAATCGGAGCACTCGCCGGAGCTGGAGCCGGAACCGCGGGGACAGCTTTTACCGGGAACAAGGAAATCGAAATCCCAGCCGAGTACGCTCTTAGCTTCAAGCTGACGAAGGCAGTGCAGCTTAGCAAATAAGCTTTTCATCGTTCTGAAGAGCGAGTCGGGTGTAGTCCTGACTCGCCTTTTTGTTTAGAGCGACTGTTTAAAGTCAAATACATGTTCGCACGCAGAACGGAATGGACACTTTCACAGAACCGTTTTTCACTGGCGCTGAACAAGGCGCGGGCGCGCGGCACAAAGCTGTTGGATTTAACGGTGTCGAATCCGACCGAATGCGGATTTGATTTTGATTCTGTCGCCATACTGGCATCGCTCTCTCGTCCCGAATCGCTAAGCTACGATCCTCAACCGCAAGGCCTGCTCACGGCTCGTCAGGCTGTAGCTGACTACTACAATGCGAAAGCTCCACGAGGGCAACGTCAGATTTCCGCCGAACAGATTTTTCTGACTACGAGCACGAGTGAGGCGTACTCGTATCTATTTCGCCTCCTCTGCGATTCTGATGACGAGGTCCTAGTTCCGCGGCCCAGTTATCCGCTTTTTGATTTTCTTGCCGACATTCAGGATGTGAAGCTTCGCCGCTATGACCTGTTTTACGATCACGGCTGGCATGTTGATGTTGGCGGATTGCGAAGTGCAGTCACCCGGCGTACGCGTGCAATCTTATTGGTGAACCCCAACAACCCCAGCGGCTCCTTTGTGCACAAGGCGGAGCTTCTGCAGTTAGAGACATTCTGCGCCGAGCGGAATCTGTCGCTCATTTCAGATGAAGTTTTCTTCGACTACGAAATTGAATCGGCCGCGGAAGTAAGCGTCGCCTTCTCGAGTACGTGCTTTGCCTTTGCTCTGAGTGGACTTTCGAAAATCTCCTGCTTGCCGCAGATGAAAGTCGCATGGATGGTCTTAAGCGGTCCCGATGAGCTACGTCGAAAAGCACACGAACGCCTCGAAATGATCGCCGACACTTATCTCTCTCAAAACGGGCCTATACAGCATGCGCTTCCGACGTTGCTGGAACAGAGGACAAAAATACAACCGCAGCTCCAGCAAAGAGTTCGTTCCAATTTGGTATTTCTTGACGAGCAATTACAGACTGCGCCGCAAGTGCAGCGCTTGCGAATCGAGGGAGGATGGTACGCAGTGCTGCGCGTCCCAGCGTGCCAATCAGATGAGGAGTTGGCAATCGACCTTATCGATCAAGCTGGAGTTGTTGTACACCCGGGGCACTTCTACGAATTTCAGAGTGAAGGATATTTGGTACTCAGCCTTATTACGCCAGATGCCGTGTTTCAGGATGGGCTGAGAGCAATTCTCAAAAGGCTCAGCACTGATTCGCTTTAGCGTTTCACCAGAAACGGATTACTCTGCCGCTCCTCACCAAGCGTTGTGAGCGGACCGTGACCGGGTACCACCACAGTTTCGTCGGGCAATAAGAGCACGCGATCGTGCAAGGAAGTGATGATCTTGTTGAAGGAGCCGCCTGGCAGGTCAGTTCTTCCAATGCTGCCTGCGAAGAGCGTGTCGCCTGCTATGAGCTTTTGCTCAGTGGGGAAGTAGATGCAAACGCTTCCTTCTGTGTGTCCCGGCGTGTGCATCGCAAGCGCCTGAAGGGTGCCACAATGAATCGAATCGTGGTCTCCCAGGCTCTGATCGATCTCGACTGCTCCCGGCGACTTCGTTCCAATCCACGCAGCCTGTACGTCGAGTATTTTCAGCAACGTGTAGTCGTTCTTGTTTAATAGGATCGGAGCGCCGGTAGCTTGCTTCAGCTTCATCGCACCGCCGACGTGATCGATGTGCGCGTGAGTGATGATGATCTGCTTAAGCTTGAGTTGGTGCTTATCCAATACTGCGAGGATCCGATCGATCTCGTCGCCGGGATCAATGACGAGGGCTTCGCGTGTGCTCTCGTCGCCAATGACTGAGCAATTACAACCGAGAAGGCCGACTGGGAAAATCTCGTGAATCAAGATTGGACCTGACATCAGTATCGTCAGCGGTAGCGGCTGGATGAGCGCACGCACACATGGATGATTCACCCATCCGCTACCGCGGACGGTACCAACTACCGAGTGACGGGCTGAGGCTCGCTGTTCGAGCCCTTCGACTGTGCGCCTGGCTGGGCGGGAGCTGTCGTTTGCTTCGTCGGCTTTGTGTTTTCCAGCACTGAGCCGGAACGGCGATGACTCATCATCACCGACAAAACGATCGACGTGATCATGAAGATCACTGCCGACCACGTGGTTGCCTTAGTCAGAACGTTGGCTGAGGAGCGTGGGCCAAAGGCAGTCTGCGATCCCATACCGCCGAAGGCTGCGGCCACGTCGCCACTCTGGCCGCTCTGCAGCAGGACGACGATCACGATGAAAAAGCAAACGACAATGTGGATAGCCAGAATCAGATACATCATGCTAGCGAGTTACCTTTCGGGCGCCTGAGGCGTAAGTCCATTAGCTTGAAGATGCTAGAAAGACTGGATGCTGCCAAGGCGGGACAAAATCATGGTGCGGAAGGGGGGACTTGAACCCCCATGCCTTTCGGCGCCACCCCCTCAAGATGGTGTGTCTGCCAATTTCACCACTTCCGCACACTGGTGGCGAGGCCGCTCACAGTATAGCAGAGCTACTCCAGCGATCCTGTTTGGTCGAAGCGATTCCAACAAAATTGCGGGAGTGCCAGGCCCAAGTACTTGAAGTTTTCATGTCAGCGGAATTTCACAGCGGGCGGCGCGAACGACAATCCGACGCTTGCAACGTGGTGTAACGGATAGTTCTGGCAAAGACCGCTGTCGCAGACCGGAGCCGTCGAATCCTGAGTCTCAAGCGTATAGCCAAAGATGAAACTGAACATCCCAAGCTTTTTGCTCAAAGCGCTCGAATAGAAACCTGAATCAAACAATTCATCGACAAGCTGGCTGCCGGTGCTTTTCACGATACGGGCCAAGCTCGCACTGCGGGCGTATCCAGCTGTGCCACTCACGGCCCAGCCGCGCCCTATACCCTGTGAGGTCGACAATTGAATCTGATCACTCTCGCTGCCCTGGAGGACGCCCTGGCCGCTGGTGGTTGAACGGGTGTATGTCACGTTCAGATGAGTGCTGCGACGGGAATAATCGAGCGAACCGTTCGCGGATAGCGCGGGATCGATGCCTTGGAGCAACCTGGCTTGCGTGTTGTTATAAGAACGCAGGTCGGGCCCGGCACCGACTTTGAGTGTCAGGTTATTCCCAAAACGGTGTGCATAAGATACGGTCGCCACCTCATCGATGATTTGCAACGGGTTCGCCGTAGTTCTGAAGAGCTCGTATTGGTAGGACATTCCAATGCTGTCACGCGATGACAACGCGAAGCTGTAGGCGGCGGCAGCACTGGCTTGGTCCGTTTCGGGAAGTCCGTTCCTCTCATATTGCAACAGGCCGTATGAACCGGAAAAATTTAATTGCGAGCGGCCGAAGTCGAGTCCAAGCTGGCTCACTCCAGTGTAGCTAGTGCGCCGCAGGGGAGGTGTCTGGATGTTCTGGCTCGGCAGAAGATCGGGATTGATCAAATCCAGCGATCCGCTAGTAATCTGGTGAGTAGCATCAAACCCGAAGGACGAAGATGGCAAGAACTCGTAATCTCCGCCGACAAGAAAGGTGACGGGCCCGAAGGAGAAATTCTGGGCGGCGCTCGCCTCGTGATACATCTGATCCTGCCGCTGCATGCGGTAGTAGTAATCGGCGCCCCCGTTGTAATTGCCTGCAATGGAGGTGTGCTGCCATTTCTTATTTAGTCCAAAAGTTCCATTCAAGCTGCTGATCTCATCGGAACGCGCGCGGGTTGGAAGATCGAGCGGATTCGAATCGTACAGTTCATTGAACTGGAAACCAACGTTCATCTGATTGTCATTGCTGTGCTCGTCCGCAGATTGCGAAAGAACAGTCAGTAACGACATCAGGGCGTCGTCAGTTGATTGAGAACCGCTGCTTGGCTGGGATGATTGTGCCTCAGTTGATTGCGCTTGAGCAATAGACGCGAAAAAGAGGATGTTGAGGATGATTGAGACTACGAAGTATCGCATGGGGATTCGTTTCAAAACCCGAATTAAAGATCGAGAGGCATCGCGCGATTTTGCAGCTTATCTGAGGTGGGAGCGATCATTGCCATTACGAAGGTAATTGTTCATTGATTGCGTCGGTTCAAATGGCCGCCTCTGCCGAGGGGCGGTGACCAAAGTCATTATTCGATCCCAGAACATTCGAGTAATCTCGCCGACAGTCAGGGTTCAAGGCCTCAGTTAGAGATTTCATCGCAAGAGGAACAAAGCCATGAAACTTCGATTTGCAGCTGTCGTTACGAGTCTCGCTATCTGCACTCATGCAGGATTTGCACAGCGCATTGTACGCACCCAGATCAAACCGGCCGCTTCGACTGTGACTCATGCTGAGGTTGCGAACGAGGCGGCGCGCGCGCGTCGTTCACTTGCGTTGCGCAGCAGTCAACAAGCCGCAAGATTTCAGCAAGTCGCTCTGGCCTTGAATTTGACCCACCGGCAAAAGAGCAGCATTAGTTCACTCGTTCAGGGCACGAGGCAGCAACTCGCCGCCATTAGCTCGAACACCAGCTTGACACCCGAGCAACAGCAGCAAGCGGAGCAAGGCCTTAAGTTGGGCCTGACCCAAAAGTTTGTGGGTCTGCTTACTCCCGAGCAAAAAGACGACCTGCAGGCGCTGTTGTTAAAGAAAAAACAGCAACAGGACGCGAACGGAAATTCCTCCGCGGCTGGCTCCGGCGTCAGCGCTCCTGACATTCCGAGCGTCGACGTCCCTTCCGGCAGTGATTCGAGCGACGAGCAGGATTCGTCAGCGACCCAGAATTCGGCGAGCGATGCTTCGAACAGCACTGGAACCACCAACGCGAGCACAACCGCAAGCACGACGGCGTCTGCTGATGCCACCGCATCCGGAACAGGCCCGTCCGCCACGACGGCCCCCTCCGCTGTCTCGCAGGTTGTCTCTAAAGCAGATGTGGCGAGTAAGACTTCCGCGAGCCCGAAACCGGGCCGGTTGTCCGATGCTCAGCTTGCCGCGATCTTGAATTCTTTTGTGCAGGATGGTCCCGAAGACGCTAGCAGCAAAGCTTCGCAACCACCATCCGGCTCGCGTTCATAGTTTAAAAGCAGCGGCGGCCTATTCGACCCCTCCGCTGCTATTCACTTCGGTCGCGTGAGTCCATGAAAGCCCCATCTCTTCGCTGATACTCCGTTAGTAACCTCTCAGTGCGCATTTTGTTCGCATTTGCGGTGCGCTTGCGCTAATTTTCGCGCTCAGGGAAGTCATCAGCAGTTTCTTCTTGTTCTGCCGTGCAGCAGCAGATGGAAAAGATCGGACGCTATCAGGTCGTCGGCGAGCTGGGACGCGGCGCCATGGGAGTGGTCTACCGCGCGGTCGATCCCAATATAGGACGCACCGTCGCGCTCAAGACGATGCGCCTCGATATAGAAGGAATCCAGCATCACGAAATGCTGCAGCGCTTTCGTAATGAAGCGCGCGCAGCGGGCCTGATGAATCATCCCAACATCGTCACTATCCATGATGCTGACGAGTACGGTGGCCTTTTCTACATTGCGATGGAGTACTTGGAAGGCGAGACTCTGCAATCTCTGATGATGAGAAAGCAGATTTTTTCGGCCGAGGAGATTATCGCACTCGCCAAACAGGTCGCCGCAGGTCTCGATTACGCCCACGGCATGAAAGTCGTGCACCGCGACATCAAGCCTGCCAACATTATGATCACGAGCCAAAGTGTGGCTAAGATCATGGACTTCGGCATTTCCAAATCGATCGGCACAATGACCCGCACCGGGCAGGTGCTTGGCACGCCCTACTACATGTCCCCCGAACAGGTGATGGGACGCGAACTCGACGGTCGAGCTGATCTCTTCAGCTTTGGAGTTGTGCTGTACGAGATGGCCACAGGTGAGCGGCCGTTCACTGGCGAGAACGTAACCACGATCATCTACAAGATCGTCAACGAATCTCCGGTTCCTGCATGCCAATTGCAAGTCGGCGTGCATCCAGGATTGAGCAATGCGATTGCGCACTGTCTCGCGAAAAAGCCGGAGGAGCGATATCAAAGCGGTGCGGAGCTTGCCGCTAATCTGGAAAACTTTCACTCGCTCCAACCTGTCGAGGACGGCCAAGCAACTACTGTATTGCAGGCGCGCTCGGGTTCCCGTCCCCAAGCAAGAGCAAGCGCGACGGCAGCCGGGACAGCGACTGCGCTCAAAACCGTACCACTACAACCTGCCGCGCCAACAGTAGTGATCGCGAAGAGTTCTGTCGGCCTGCGAGAGAACACTAAGTCGCGACAGAAAAGCACTCGCGTAAAGAAGCTGGCATGGACGGCCGTCGCCCTGTTCGTGCTACTGCTGGGAACCGTAAACAAAGCGAAGCGACAGAAGGAGGCTGCGCATGGCAAAGCAGTTGCCACGGCACGTGAACTCCCAAGAAGATCAGTGTTGCAAAGGCCACCAGAGACACCGAAGCAAGCGGTGGAAGCTGCCGTAACTCGATCCAGCGAGGTTCAAAGTACCGCAAACGCAGCCCAGGCTCAAGTATTAAGCGCGTCAATTCCCGAAAAAGGAAAAGAACTCCAGACGCCCAGGCGAGTTTCGATTCGATTCACCAGCAATCCCGAAGGAGCGTCGGTCCGCTTTGATGGACATTCAAATCCGACATGGAAAACTCCTTTTACGCTGGACGACGTAGTGCCGGGCCCACACCAGTTGATCGTTGCGAAAGATGGATATTCCACCCAAACACGCGAACTGGAGATCGGGTCGAAAATCTCATTGTTGCCCTACAACCTGGAACTGGTTTCAGCAAAAACAGGAGTCGAAAAAGCTTCGAACGAGGTTGCTGAGCAGAGGCAGGCTCCTGTGCCGCAACAACTCGAAAATGCGGGCAACGTTCCTCTGCGGCCATCGATACCTGCAGGGAAGGGCTGGGTGGATTTTGTGACGGTCCCACCGGGAGCAAGCATCTTCATTGAAGGTCAGAGGGCAAACGCGACGACACCTGCTCACAACGTCTTCCCGCCCGGAAACTACTCTATTGAGCTTCGCTTGCCCGGCTACAAACCCCTACAAAGAACGTTGCACGTAGAAGAAGGGCAAGTTTCCACGATTCAAGAGTCTCTCGATCCTCAGTGATGCGATCGTGATCCGCGCAGAATCACGGATGCGTCTCGAAGCTGCGCACGAATTCGATCAGACTACGCACTGCAATTCCTGATGGTCCTTTGGCGATGAACGGTTTGGCTTCATCGACCCAGGCAGTACCGGCGATATCGAGGTGAATCCAAGGCTTGTCTTCGACGAACTCCTTGAGGAACATGGCTGCCGTGACCGCGCCGCCGTAGCGCCCGCCACTGTTCATGATGTCGGCGATGCTGGACTTGATCATGTCGCGGTATTCGTCATCGATGGGCATGCGCCACATCTTCTCGCCGGCTTGATGCAGCGCCTTGTGGAAGCGCTCGTACAAAGCATCATCATTGGCAAACACGCCGGCGTTTACCATTCCCAGTGCGACCACGCAGGCGCCAGTTAACGTTGCGGCGTCGATGAGGTGAGTGCATCCCAATTTGGTACGTGCATAGGTAAGACCATCTGCGAGGACGAGGCGACCCTCTGCATCGGTGTTGATGATCTCGATCGACTTTCCCGACATTGCAATCTGCACGTCGCCTGGCTTTTGCGCTTTGCCCGAAGGCATGTTTTCCGAGGCACAGATCACAGCATTCACTTTGGCCTTGGGCTTCAGTTGCGCGATCGCGCGCATGGCGCCGAGCATGGCGGCGCCGCCGGCCATGTCGTACTTCATCTTTTCCATACCGTCGGCCGGTTTGATGGAAATGCCGCCTGTATCAAACGTGATCGCTTTGCCGACAAGTCCCAAAACAGGCTGCGCTGGCGCTCCTGCAGGCGAGTACTTCACGATGATCATCGCCGGAGGCTCGTCTGACCCCTGCGCTACGCTCCAGAAAGCGCCCATCTTGAGAGCTTTGATTTCATTGGGACCGAGAACCTCGCATTCCAATCCGCTCTCAGCGCACATCTTCTTAGCGCGTTCCGCGAGAATTGTCGGCGTCAGCCGATTGCCCGGTTCATTGACCAGTTCGCGTGCGAAGTTCTGCGACTCGCCAATGATTCGTCCTTCGTTCAATGCCGAGCGCAACAACTTTTCATCACTACCAGGAGGCGCAACGATCGTGAGCGATTCCAGTCGCTGATCTTTGCGGTCGCTCTTGTAGACGTCAGGATCGAAGTCTCCGATGCATGCTCCAATCACGGCCGCGCGAATGGCATTGTCGGGGTGGAAGTGAACTCCGGAGGGAAGAGCAATGGCGAGATGGCGAATATTTTTTGGCTTGAGATACCGCGCGGCAGCTCCGGCAATTTTGCGCAGATCGTTGGGATTGAATTTTCCTTCTTTGCCTCCACCGACGAGGAGCAGACGCTTGGCCTTTACACCGGCCGGACGATACAGCATCGCCATTTCCAGCGGCTTGCCTCCAATCTCGCCCGAGGCGACCAGTTCCTGCGCCGCATCCTGCAGAGCTTTTTCCGCGGTTAATAACGAGGCTACAGACTTGTCCTTGTCTCCTTTATCGGCAACGGGAACTAGGAGGCATTCAGTTTCGACTTCAGCAGCGTTCTTGATGATTAAATCGATCTTCATTTCTTCCCTTTATAAATGCATTTTCACCATGGAGATACGAAGGCACGGAGAAAGGCAAAGAAAATTGAATACGAAGGACACGGAGGAAACGGAGGTGGCTTTTGTCGCTTACCGTCTTCAATGTTCTGCGAAGCGACTCGCTGTTACCCGAATCATTGACTCTCGATCCAAGTACGCTCTGACTTTCTTCTGTGTCCTTCGTCCTCAGTGTTCAAGTTTGCTGTTTCCCTGCTTCCATGTCTCCGTAGTGAGAACAAACTAAGCCCTGCGACTGCGCGCAATTGCGTCGCGCGCTTCTTTGTCGGCTGTACGACGACGCTCAGTTTCGCGCTTGTCCCAGTCTTGCTTGCCGCGCGCGAGCGCCAGTTCGCATTTCGCTTTTCCGTTGCGGAAATACACGCGAGTCGGAATGAGTGTTAGGCCTTTCTGCTGCGTTTTCCCGATCAATTTTCGGATCTCTTCTCGATGGAGGAGCAGCTTACGAGTTCGCGTAGGCTCGTGGTTGAAGATGTTGCCGTGCTCATAAGGTCCAATGTGAGCATTCAGAAGCCAAGCTTCTCCGTCTTTCACCAAACCATATGCATCTTTAAGCTGCACCTGTCCCGCGCGGAGCGACTTTACTTCAGTACCCCGAAGCTGAACGCCGGCCTCATATTTTTCCAGCAAGAAGTAGTTATGCGATGCTGCCCGGTTGACCGCCGCGTCCCGTTCTCCCGAAGCCACCGGGTCGCGTTTCACATTCTTCGCCTTGTCGGGTTTGGTTTGGACGGTGGCCCGAGCCATAGCAGTAAATCCCCATTGCGGACAAATTCAAATCGTACCATGCAAGAATTGGTGCAAGCGAAAAGGCAGGCCGCGTTCAGATGCTATAATCGGCAATTCCGTAAGCCGAAAAACGCTTTATGTAACAGCGACTTGCGGAGATTCCGGTAGCGGCATCCCGATCCGCTTATCCGGGGCAGTTTGGCTGGAAAGAAGTTCGCGCTGCTTTGCCGCCCAAGACAAACCTGCCGACGGCGAATCTCCGGCGGGCAGGGCTCGAAGGAGCTGGTTTGAGAATTCCCACCCGAAGTACAGCGGTGCTATTGTCACTCGCCTTAGTTATCCCCGCATTTGCCGACGATTCCGCCAAGGCGCTTTTCAAGAAGGGCCAGAATGCCGAGGCCCGGCAGAACTTCCTCGAAGCCTACGAGGATTTCAAAGCAGCTTACGAAAAGAAGCCGACTGACCTTCGCTACCGCGCTTCATACGAGCGTATGCGGTTTCAGGCAGCGGCAGTGCACGTTAAGCAAGGCCAGCAGCTTCGCGACGCCGGGAATCTCGAGAAGGCTTTGCAGGAGTTCCAGACTGCGTTCCAAATCGACCCTTCGAGCTTTATAGCGCAGCAGGAGATCGCGCGAACGAAGGAGATGATGAACGCTGCCAATCCCGGCAGCAGCGAACCAAAACCGCCGGATCGCGCCGATATCCTCCGGCAGCGAATCGAAGCTGCGCAAGGACCGGTCACACTGGCGCCGATCAACGATCAGGCGATCACGCTGCGCATCGCCAACGATAGTAAGACCGTGTACCAAACGATCGGCAAGCTGGCAGGAATCAACGTGCTCTTCGATCCTGACTATGTCTCGCGCCAGCTTCCCATGCTGGAACTGAACAATGTCACGCTGCAGGACGCACTCAGTTTAGTGGCCATTCAGTCGAATACCTTTTGGCGTCCAGTCACTCCGAATACAATTTTCATCGCTCCCAACACACCCACGAAACGCAAAGATCTGGATCAGAGCGTGGTGAAAACTTTTTATCTCACCAATGCAGCCAGCCAGACGGAGTTTCAGGATATCGCGAATACTCTGCGAACCATTTTGGATATTACGCGTGTGCAGCCTATCGCGGCAGAGAACGCGCTGATCGTTCGGGGAACTCCAGATCAAGTTGCGCTGGCAGAGAAACTCGTCAGCGATCTCGATAAGAGCCGCGCAGAAGTCGTAGTAGACGTCGCGGTGATGCAGGTTTCGAAGGAGAGAATCCGCAACTTGGGATTCAATTCTCCATTGGCGAATGGACCGATTGGAGTGCAACTGACAACACCAGGCCAGACTGCAACCTCCAGTACCAACAATGGAACCAACACGAACGGCACCCCCGCTACTCCGACCAACAACCTGACACTCAATTCTTTTAAGAACCTGAACGCCACAAATTTTTCGGTAAGTGTTCCGCAAGCTCAATTAAATGCACTTTTAAGCGATTCCAATACAAGGCTTTTGCAAAATCCTGAGATTCGAGCATCGGATGGTCAAAAAGCATCCCTGAGAATCGGATCAAGAATTCCCATCGCGACGGGTTCGTTTCAGCCTGGCATCGGCGGTGTCGGCATCAATCCTCTGGTAAACACCCAGTTCCAATATCTCGATGTCGGCGTAAACATCGACCTACAACCCACAGTGCACCTGAACGGCGATATCACCCTGAAGGTCACGATGGACATCACGTCACAAACGAATACCGTTGATATCGGCGGGATCTCACAGCCCGTCATCAGCCAGCGCAAGATCGATCATCAAATCCGCCTGCGCGAAGGAGAGGTCAATCTTGTCGGCGGGATCTTCGAAGATCAGGACCAGAAGAGCTACGGCGGCGTTCCCGGTTTGGGCCAAATTCCTATTTTGAGGTACCTGTTCGGCAGCGAGAAGGTCGACCATCTGCAGAACGAAGTAGTTTTTGTGCTCATTCCGCATTTGGTACGCAATCAGGATGTGAGTGATCTGAACTTGCGACCGATCGACGTTGGTACAGCCAACAACGTAGAACTCAGGTTTGCGAATCACTCCGGACGCGGTGCACAAGGTGAATCGCCTGCTCCAGTCCCCCGGCCGGCTACGACACCTCAACAGCCACAGAGCCAGTCTTTACCAAACTCGGGAGCAGTACCGGCGCCCCCGCAAACCGAGACTCAACAACCTAATCCAAGCGGTTCCGCAGCATTGCGCTTCGAGCCTGCTTCGATTACGACCACCAACGGCGCTACTTTCACCGTGAACGTGAATATGACTGGCGGAAATGATGTAGCAGCTGTCCCCGTGCAGATCGCTTACGATCCGAAGCATCTCTCTGTCGTGAAGATCGACAATGGGGACTTTCTCACCAAAGACAGCCAACCTGTCGCCTTAGTCCAGCGCGATGACGCGGCCAGCGGAATGCTGGTGGCATCGGCTTCGCGTCCTCCGGGTGCTGCTGGAGTGAGCGGTCAGGGCACTGTTTTCACAATCACATTCATCGCAAAAGATAAAGGGCCAACCGTTCTGAGTATTACTCGTCCAGGAGC